>JAADHY010000450.1 GCA_013151585.1 Planctomycetota bacterium | reverse complement strand
AGGCCGCGAACTGCACTTGCTGGAGGGGTTGCCGCGCGCGTGGGCAAGCCCCGGGGCCGTCACCAAAGTGACCGCCGTGCCGACCTCCTTCGGCCCAGTCAGCCTCACCCTGCGAGTCCGACCCGACGGGCGTTCGGCCAGCGTGCATGTCGTGCCGCCCAAACGCCAGCCGCCCGAGCGGCTGGTGGTCCATCTGGAGCATCTTGGTGATCGGCAGACCGTCCGATCCGTACGCGTCAATGGTCAGGGCCAGCAGGAGGTCGAAATCAAAGCGGAGACGGTCGGTCCGATCCGAATCGAGGTCGATTTTCAATAGCGCGCCCGCGCCGGCGTCGGTCGTAACCTTTCGGCCCCGCCGTCCGGACCGAAAGGCAGTGGCATTCACCCACCGCAGGGCCGCTCCGCGATAAGAGACCTCGCAATGAACGCTCGACGGCCCGCCGTGGTTGCGAGTGGCTGAGCTGCTGACAGAGCCTCGATCGGCGCGATGTCGGGCGGGCCGTGCGATCGACGGAGTCAAGATTTTGGTCGGCGCGTTGCAACATAGATCGACGAGATGCCGAAGAGAAAAACATATTGAAAACATCTACAGTCATCGGTGATAATGGCTGTGGGATTGCTTTTACCTATCCAGGCTGTTTCTCGTTTTCGATCTCCGCCATTCTGTCGACAAGGAGAGCGAGTCATGCGCGCTTTGGTCTCTCGACGGTCACTCGTTCTTGCGCCGGCGTTGATGTTGACGACGTTTGCGTCGATTGGGTGGAGCAGTGAGAGTCGTCCCCGAGACGTGAAAGTTGCACGACCCTCGCCTCCCCGAATCGCAGAGGAACCCAAGACCATCGATCCGGCGACACTCGTGCCAAAGAAGCTGGCGACGGCGGCGACCGTCGAATTTACTGAGGCTCCCCTTCGCGACGTCGTTTCCTGGATCGAACAAACCGTGAAGCTTCCTGTGTTGGTCGATGGGAAAGCCCTGTCTGATGAGGGGATCGCGTTGGGGGAACCGGTCACGGATCGCCTTCAGAATGAGCCGATTTATCTTCTGTTGAATCGTCTTCGCACGTTGGGGTTGGCTTGGTACGTGGAAGACGAGGTCGTGTATCTTACGACAGTTGCTGTGGCCGAAGCGAGGATGACCACCGAGACGTACAACGTCGGCGAGCTGCTCGACGCCGGCTACGGTCCAGATGCGTTGAAAGAAACGATCCTGGTTAACAACGGCGGGCCCCTGGTCGGACGTCAGCGGCGACGGAGGCGAGCTGCGGTGGCTGGGCGACGTTTTATTTGTTCGCCATGCGGATTCGGTACAGCGGGAAGTTGCGGGGCTGTTGGCGGCCTTGCGAAAACACGGGCGGCAAACGTTCGTCCTTGATCCACCCCAGCATTTGGCGCTGCGAACCAAGCTGAAGGAACCTGTCAGCGTCACGTTTCACGATACCCCTTTGAGAAAAGCGGTGCAGGAACTAGCGAGACGGTGCGGCATCGACATCCGGCTCGACATGCCTGCCCTGCGCGAAAAGGGCGTTCGCGACCGGGAGCTGGTTTCGTTGAAGCTTTCGGATCGAAAGCTCGAGACGGTGCTGCGTGTCATGCTGTCCGATCTGGATCTCACGTGGCTCTTGCAAGACGGCGTGCTATGGATCACCACCTGCGATCGTGCGGACGAGACCCGAAAGACAGCCGTCTTCGACGTACGCGACCTCTGCCGCGACGCAGACGAAACGGCTGCTTTGCAGGACGCAGTTCAGACCCAAACGAATGGCCCGTGGGAGGACTTGGACGGTGTGGGCGGAACGATCGCGTTTCCCCGGGTGGGCACGATGGTCGTGCGTCACACGGAACGGGGCATGCAGGAAGTTGCTGACCTTTTGGAAATGTATCGCAAAGCTTTGCTCGCGTCGAAACCGCGAAAGCTCCGAGGTGCCTCGCCTGACGAGGTCGTTGTGCGTTATTACCGCATGCACAAGTCGGTTGCTGAAAACCTCGCGAGAGTTTTGCCTCAGCTCGTCCAGACGGAGAGCTGGAAGAGCGAGCAACATCCGGATGCACCGGGGCAGATTCTGGTGGTCACTTCGACGCCGGAATTCGTAACCGCGAAGGGACATCCTGCCAGCGCAGCGGCGAACGACACGAGCAACACACCTGCTTTTATGCTCCCGCAAGCCGTACTCATCATCCGTCAAACTCGGGCCGTCCATAAAGAAATCGTGGAGGTCATTCGGCGGGTCGAGCAGGGAGACCCAGCCGAACAATTGTCCCCACCCGCCGTTGGCGGCGGCGGTTTCGGCGGTGGATACCTTGGCGGTGGGTTCTTTCAGATCAAGTGAGGGTCACCGTCGACCGGGCCGGCATCCCTCCTCGGCGCAACGAGCCGAGCTTTGCTCTCAAGTCAAAAAGCTCGCCGTTCACCCCACCACGGTGTGCCTGCGGGCTTGACGGGTTCGAAACGGAGCTTCTGGCATCCAGCTCGTTATTCCTTCGTTATTCCTCGGCCGTCCAGCACACAACTTGGCCGTTTTCGAGCGACAGGTAGAGCTTGCCGCTGGCGGCCGCCAGACCGTCCAGGATCGGCGGGCTGTCCAGCGGATAGCGGGCCAAAATCGAGCCGTCCTTGGACGAGATGGCCATGAGCTCTGATCCTTCGGTCGGATCGATGGTGGGCCAGTGGTCCCAGGCGTGCAAATCAGGCCCGGCGACGAACAGCGTGTCACCGGCCTTCAGCATCGCTCGGACGCGGATCGGTAATCGCTTTTCCCAGAGGGGCGTTGGACGCTTTCTCGGAGGCGGCGTGACACCGCGTCGGTACGCAAACAGCCGATAGCCGCCGTCCTGGAACTGGTTCGACCAGTGAACGTTGCTGCGACCGTAGCCGTAAATCGTCGAGTCATCAAAAACCAGCAAGCGGCCATAGATCAGCTTCCGGTCGCGACCGCTGCAACCGGTCGACAACGAACACCGGGTCCCGAAAATCCAGTAAGATCGATGCGGCCATGTGTCGTCCAGGAACCCGGTCAGCGTAAACAAATGCGGCTGTGTCTCGGAAACCTGCCGGCCCTGTTTGTTGAACACGGTGTCTCGCAAGTAGACGAACCGCTCGTCCGCCGACAGGATGTCCGGCAGAACACCGGGCATCGCGGCCGGTCCCTCTTGCGGGGGCTGCTTGCCCGTTTTCGGATCGGGGCTGTAGAGGACCGTCGTCGAAAGGACCTCGCCCGTTCGTGGCTGGACGCGAAGCAAATCGATGCCTCCATCCAGGTAAGAGGAGCGTCCGGCCGTGGCGTAGACCACATCGCCGTCTACCAGCACGCTGCCCAGAACTGGCCAGGCCGACTCGACCTGCCCGCGCACAACCACTCGGCGGTCCTGCCTGGCCGCGCGCAAACGCCACGCCAACTCGCCATCCGAGGTGCGGACGCTGTAAAGGAACCCATCGTGACCGCCAAAAAGGGCTTGGCCCTGGGGGATCGACGGCGGCGAGTCGATTCGGCCTCCGGCCGTGAAGTGCCAAGCCACCCGGCCCGTTTCGGCGTCGATGGCTGTGAGCGTATGCGTGTCGCGCGAAGCGACGAACACTTTGCCCTCGGCAACCGTCACACTGGTGAGCCGGTCGCCCACATCGGTCTGCCAGGCTCGCCGCAGCTTGATGGGCACGCGAAGCGGTGTGACCCCACTGCGGCCGCCATCGTGCCGGTAGGTCGGCCAGTCCCCCGAGGATCGAGAGTTGAACGTTGAGGGTTGAGGGCTACGCGTTGCGACCTCGCGGTACGCCGGGCCCCGCTGCAGGCGGCTTTCCTGTTTTGCCCTTGGCTTCTCGACGGCCGGACCGTCGCTGGCCAGAGCGTAGAAGCCCGTCAGCTTGGCTGTGATGTAGCAACCGCAGGCATGAGGCGGCGCGTAAAACAAACCGTTGGCCGGCATGACCCCGTACCGGCACACTCCGCGTACCCAACTGTTCCACAACACCTCGCCCGTTTCCAGGTCGATGAACTCCGTGCCGCGACGGCCGCCCAGAATGTAACGCTCGGTCGCCTTGTTCAAGTAGCATCGGTGGTGGTGGCTGGGATTCTCCGGCTCGATGTGCTTCAGCACCTCGCCGGTTTTCAGGTCGCGCTGCGTGACAAAGTACGGCCCCCAGGACGGGCCGCGTTTCTTCGGAAACGGCTTGAATCCACCGAGCCACAGCGACCCGCGGATCAGGAAGACATCGTGGATGCTGGTCAGCAGAGTCGGGTGGCTCCAGAGCGGCTGGCCCGTCTCGGCCGACAAGGCCGTCACGGTCTTGTTGCCCGCACAGACGACCAGATCGTCGGTCACTAGCCGCAAGGCCGGCGCCGAGGCCGACCAAAGCCGCTGGCCCGTTTTCAGGTCCACGCACACAACTTGACTGCCCGACTGGAAGAACGCCCGAGGCCCAGCCGCGCACAACGACAGCGTCCGCAACCGCCGAACGTCCTCAGCGGGCTTCTTCCAGAGCACGCGGCCTGTGGCGCTGTCCACGGCGAGCACGCTTTGCGGCGCCGACCGCTCGGTTCGCCGGAGTTCCTCCAGCAGCGGTTGAGCCGTCTCGCGTGCAAACAGCGGCGATTTGTCCTTTCGCTCCAATCGCACCCATTTGGTCTGTTCCGCCACTCGCTGATCGGTAACCGCTCGAACCGCCAGCAGGAGCACGCCGCCGTGCAACACGATCTCTTCGGTTCCTTCGGTTCCGTCGTAGACTTTCACGACCTTCCCGGTCACCGCGTCCAAGGCGCTGACAGGGGCGAAATAGCCGAGCGTGGCGTAGACGCGATCGGCGGTCGCCACGAGCCGCCGTTCAATCTGCCGCGGTACAGCCCCCCAATTCACGATATGGGGAAACCAGACGTCGATTGACCGTGTCCACAGTTTGGTGCCATTGAAGGCGTCGCGAGCCACCAGACGCCACTGAGCCGGCGCGCGAACCGAAAAGGTCGGGCCCTCATCAGCGATGTAAAAGAGCCGGCCTCCGGCCGAGACAACCGCCATGATCGTGGGAGTGTGTTCGTGGCTGCGGGCATGCCGCGGATCAGCAACCCACTGAACCCGCCGGGGCGGTCCGACCTGCTGGTCGTGGGCAACGGCATTGCCGCTGGCGTCGTGCAAATAGTGCGTCCAATCATCGATCGTGTCAGGACGAGGTTTGACCGTCGCCTTCCACTGGCCGTCCTGCTTTCGACACAACACACCGCCGGGCGCCAACACCCGCATCGCTTCCTCGACGGATAGCTCGCCAAGCTGCTCAGCCACGATCAAGTTCACCAGATTGTCCGCATAGGGCAGACGTTTGCCATCGAACAGGTCGACCGCCACCGGGCCATACATGTCCTGTTCGCGCAGAAACTGCCGCGCCCGCTGGACGTTCTCGGGCCGCGTATCCAGACCATGCACGATGTACTGCGGACCGACTCGCAAAGCCGCCGTTAGCCGGCCATTTCCGCAGCCCAAGTGGACGACCAGTCCGCCTTTTACGCCGGCTGCCCGCAGGACTTGTTCGGCCACGTTTTTCGCGGACTGGTCCGGGGGCGCCGAGCGGGCCGTTGCGTGCGGCACGCTGATCAAACCCGAATCAATCAGGATCGGCGGTCCCGCGAGCCCAATCGCCAGCAAAGCAACAAAGACTACCGTTCGACTGGCGCGACTTCTGCTCTGTCTGAAACCATCTTGCTGCATCGGTATTCCTCCCGGACTGCGGCCAGCGGCCGCAATCAAATTCCGCACTTCCGGCTCGAGCCGATCGTTTCTGCCTGAAGGCAAGACTGCCAGCGCTTTGCCAAGACCAACACACCAGGGATCGAGGCAGCGAACCGACGGTGCTGGCCGCGGGACAAGCCGACGCGGCGCTAACGCGTAAGGCTCATCCAACAATTACACTGTGACAAAGCACCAGCCGTCTCTGCGACGGCGGACGTGACGGAACACGTTCCTCTAATGGAAAAACGCGAACAAACTCCGCGTTTCCACGCCAACGAGGCTTTTATTGTGCCATCCTCGCCGCGCAATCGCTACCGACCCTTTCTTTTCCCTTTCGGTCGCTGCGGCCGTGTCGGCGGCCATTGCGCGGTCGGGTCGTACTTGGGATTCGGTCGGGTGGGCACGGGAGCGCCGACCTGCTGACGCCACGCGAGCAGCCGGGTGTGCAACTCTCGCAACTTCTGCGGCCTCTCGGTCGCCAGGTTGTGTGTTTCGCCAATGTCCTGCCGCGTGTTGTAGAGTTCCAATCGGCCGTCTTCGAAGAACTCGATCAATTTCCAATCACCCACCCGGATCGCGCCGGCTGGCGTGGTTCGGAACGGGCTGGAGGACCGACGAGCCGACGCCTGCAGATAGCACGGGAAGTGCCAGTAGATCGCTCGTTCCGGAAAGGTCCCTTCGCCGGTCAGAAGCGGCACGAGGCTTTGGCCGTCCAATGTGTAGCCGGAAGGCATCGGCGTCCCGGTGACCTCCAGCAGCGTCGGATAGAAGTCGACGCCGATTACTGGAACTTCACATTTCGTGCCGGGAGCGACTCGGCCGGGCCACTTCACAATCAACGGCACGCGGATGCCTCCTTCATAAAGCATGCCTTTGGCTCCGCGAAGCGGCGAGTTGTCGGTCACACCGCCGACGCCGCCATTGTCAGACGTGAAGATCACCAGCGTCCGCTCGGTCAGGCCGAGCTCGTCCAGTTTCGCCAAAACCGCCCCGAGGCTTTGGTCGACGCTTTCAATCATCGCGGCATACACGGGGTGTCTGTGCCGTTTGCCGGGAGCTTTAGCTTTGTATTTCTCAACCAGGTCCTTGCGGCCTTGCAGCGGCGTGTGAACGGCGTAGTGGGTCAAGTAGAGAAAAAACGGTCGATCGCGATTCGATTCGATGAATTCGCAGGCCTCTTGCGTGAGCCGGTCTGTCAGGTATTCGCCGGGTTGGTCGTTGACCAGGTTCGGATAGCGGTAAGGGCTGTGGTATCCGCCGCCACGCGGGCTTCCCCACTGGCAGCCGGCGATGTTCACGTCGAAGCCTTGAGTCGTCGGATCCTTGCCCAAATGCCACTTTCCCATCGTGGCCGTGACATAGCCAGCCGCATGCAGCGCCTCGGCGATTGTCACGAACCGGTCGTCGAGGACGGTTTTGTTTTCGATTGGAACCAGCTTTCGGTAACGGTCCCGGCCGCGGGCCGGATCGCCTACGGTGAACACTCCGTGGCGAGGCGTGTACTGGCCCGACATGAGCGACGCACGACTCGGGGCGCAGTTCGGGCCGTTTGAGTAGGCTCGTGTGAAGAGCATGCCGTCCCGAGCCAGTCGGTCGATATGCGGCGTCTCGTAAAAGTCGCTCCCCATGCAGCCCAGGTCCGTCCAGCCCAAATCGTCGATGAAGATGAAGACGATGTTGGGCTTCTGGCCGGCAGACGTGTCGGCTCCGAGAGCCTCCTGCGGACGGCCGGCCATTCCCACCGCTAACCCGGCAGCGATCATCGCGGCGGCGGCGACGTTTCTCATAGCAGTGGCGTCCCTCTGTCAAATCAGAACACAGGTTCCAGTCCGGTTAGCCCTTCGCTGGCCGATCCAGTCGCGCGTTGTCTACTTGCGGCCGAAATGCTTGTCCGCGAACTTCAAGTACTGCTCCCAGTCGAAGTCCGTGACGTCGTGTTTGCCCGAGCGAACGTGATAGCCGATCGTACCCATCACCGGATGATCGACCGGCGGCCAATCCTTTGCCGGCAGCCCGTCCGTACCGAGGAGCCGATAGACCGGGTCGGCGTGTTTCGCCGAGAGGAATTCACCGCGCGGGTCGGCCCACAGGTCCTCCTGAGCGCTGGCCACGTAGACCGGCCGCGGAGCAATCAACGCGATCAACATGTGCTGGTCGACCGGCAACGCGTTTTCGTTGTCGTTATACTTGTTGAAGTTGTCGCAGAACCAATGCGGGAAAGACGTATTGATCCGCTTGACCGTCTCGCCAAAGCGGCGTCGGCTGAGAGCTGCGCCGCCGCAACCCGAATCGTTCGAGATGACAATGGCAAACCGCTCGTCTTGGGCTCCGGCCCACAAGGCCGTTTTGCCCAGCCGCGAATGTCCCATCACGGCGACGCGTTTGTGATCGATGTCGTCATCGGTTTCGAAATAATCCAACGCGCGGCTGAGTCCCCAGGCCCAGGCGCCGATCGAACCCCACTCATCCGGCGCCGGCTTCGTCTGCCCGGGCCGGTAAAAGAGCGGATGCACGCCGTTTTGGAAACCATCGTCGTAGTCGGGGTCGATGTCGCCGTAGTATGCCGTGGCCAGCGCGTAGCCGCGCGCTAGGATCTTCTCCACAGGCCAACGCCGAGCCGCCTTGCCGCGCGATTCATCGGTCGCCAAGTGGTGTACCACGCCCATGCCGCGGCGAGCTCGCATCCATTTGCGCGACAGCGTGACGCCCGGGTCGGCGTGGATCGAGTGGTTGCCGGAAAAGTTCAGCCCGAGAAAGATGGGCACCGGCCGGCGCGCCTCCGCCGGCAAGTAAATCAGCAGATCCATGAACGGACCGTCCGGAGTTCCGGCGAAAAGAATCGTTACTTCCTTGCGCACGGCCTTGCCGCCCAGTGCATCCGGCTCGACCGACGTGACGACGCACTTCATCGACTCGGGCCGGCCCGGACTGCGGCCGTAGACCTCGCGGCGAAACAGCTCCAGAATCTCCGGCCGACGTTTCTTCGTCCACGTCGCGGCGTCGGTCACTCGTGTGCCGTCGGCGCACACCAACGGGTCTGGCAAGGTGTACTTCGGCACCTTGGACTCATCGTAGTTGGTCCCTTCTGGCTGCGCGGCCACTGGAGTCGCCCCCGATAGCGCTGCGGCGACGAAAACCAGCCAAAGAACTTTTCGCAGACACATCGTAAAGCTCCTCCTACGAGACGAAATTCACAGAGCCCGGCTCCCCATCCGCTAATTGTCCAGCAGTTTCGACTTCACGAACTCGACCAGCGTTTTGTTGTAGAATCGCTTGCTGCGGGTCGAGCGGAGCACGAAGTCGCATTCCGCGCCGACCTGGTCAGCTTTCTCTTTGAGCTTCCAGCAAAGGATCGGACTGTGGATGGCGATTCCGACATTGGGAGCCGGGTACTGGGTTGTCCCGAATCCGTAGAGCAGCACCGGTGGGTCGTCCTTGTCCACGTGGAAATACGCCGAGAACTCCCGAAACGTCGATTTGTACTTGTCGTAATTCTTCAGAAGTTCGCCAGCGTTTTTCGCTCCGACCGAGTAGGGAATCATTCGATGCTGAAGGATTTTTTCGCCGACCCATTCCTTGCAAAGGATGGGATCAATGCAAGTCTGCGGCGCTTCGACGGCGGCGCAGGTGGGCTTGGTCGACTCGCGCGCGACCGGATCGTCGCTGTCGGGATCGGCCAAGTCGTCGTGGTAGACCAACCACAGCGACGTGGCTCCGCCGGCCGAACCGCCGGCGACGGCCAGCCGGGTCTTGTCCAGTCCCCATTCGGCAGCCTTGTGCCGGACGAACTGCACAGCCCGAGCGGCGTCATGCACGGGCGCTGGCAGCGGATGTTGCGGCGTCAGCCGATAGTTAATGCTCACGACGGAAATGCCCGCTTCCAAGTAGGGAATGCCGCTCCAAACGTCGATATTCTGTCGATCGAACCGTTCGGTCTTGGCTCCGGTCGTCCAACCGCCACCGTGAATCAGCACGACGACCGGCGTCGGCCGATCGCTCGCAGCCTTCCAGAAATTGAGCACGTTACGTTCGTGCGGCCCGTACCGCACATCGCGCAGCGTCGCTTCGATGTAGCGGTCATTCCCCGGGGGCGAATCGCTGAGCACCTTTTCGATAACCGATGCGACTTGCTTACCGAGCACTTCGTTCCCTTTCCCGTTGTAGTGGACGCCGTCGTTGCGGTGGTATTCGGGGTGGTCGATTACGAGCGAGAACAAATCATTGATCGGGATGCCATGCCGTTTCATGAACTCGATGGCGATCCGATTTCGCTCGCGCACTCGCCGGGTCCGTTCCTCCTCGAGCTTGGAAAGATCGTCGGGCTGACGGACGGGCGTCGTCGTGGCCCAGATGATCTTCGCGCCAGGAGCGCAGCGGCGGAGCAACTCGTAGAGCTTCGGCAGGCCCGCAGCGTACTGCGTTTCAAGCCCAGCCGTGCAGACCGTTGTTGATGTGGATGACGTCAAAACGATAGCGTTTCAGCAAGACCTTTAACATCGCCAGGTCGTCGGGGTTGCTCAGAAAGGCCGACGTCGCGAAGTGGGCGCAGTAGGCTTTCTCACCGAGCTCCCGTTCCACCACGCGGTAATAGCCGCGCACAATCGAGTCCCCGATCAGGAGCACCCGCGGCCGATCCTTCTGGTTCGCGCCCACAACCCAAACGTTGCTCCATTCGATCGGTTCGAGAATCGGCCGCGCAGCGGCGCTGGCATCCGGCCCGGTTTGAAAAACCGCAGCCCCCAACAGAATCGATAGCAGTGTCGTCATGGTTGTCTCTCCGAAGATCACAAAAACCCAACAGTGGCGAACGTCACGGGTCCACATGCGCGGTTCCATCGATGCCAAGCGAGCGGACGGCAACCGAGCGTCTCAGCAAGCAATCCTTCTCACTCGGCGCGGCAGCGCGGCGGTACGCGTTTGCCGTGGCTCATTCAGCATACACAAACGCTGCCGCAGACGGCACCGTGCCGGGCGGACACACGGCAGGCCAAGCTTGGAAGTCGGACTCCCTCAAGGCTCATTGGCCGAGACGTCTTCCCGGCGTGGCTGGCCGCTCCGGCGTTTTGCTACAATCCCGCCGCGAGGAGTCAATTTCCTTTGGAACTTTGGCTCCAGAGCAAGAACTCAAGGAACACCTGGGAACTTGAATTGGTGGTGCGATGGAAAAGGAGAAACGCAAGAACTTCACTGGGAACAAGCGTTGGCCCATGGCGTTGACGTGGGTGATCATCGGAGTTGGCTTTTCGGCAGCGTATGGTGACGCGCGCTTGGCGGAGTCGCTAGGGTCGGAGCGATCGGCTGGCGCGACGGCGGAAACGCAAAAAACCAAACCGGCTGTCTTCGCAGTCCGCGAACTCTACGCTCCGGGCCACTTTGGCAACAGCTACGAAGCCATGGGCGAATACGAAATGCGGCGGCTCTTGGCCGAAGCCGTGTCCTGGGGGTTCAACCGCTACGGCGATTGGTTCGACATGGAAGACTGCGCCGATCCGTTCGTGTTCCGCATGCAACTGGGCGGCGCTCTGTGGCGTCGCAAGAAGACGAACTTCCTCTCGGCGCAAGCTTTGGGCCTTTCGTGCGACTTGATCATCACGCCGAACCATGTCTACACGGACCAACTCCGGCCGGAGCTGCTGGCGAAGAAAGGCCAACTGGACGGCCGCACGATCTTCGGCCAGTTGATTTGCCCGTCCAAGCCCCAGGCGCGGGCGCTGATTCTGAGCAACTACGAGAAGCTCTTCGCCGATTTGGCCCGTTCCGGCGTGCGGCTCACGGCGCTGACAGCCTTTGCCTACGACTATGGGGGCTGCCTGTGCGAGAAGTGCCAGCCGTGGATCCTGACCTTCGCCCGGCTGACGCGCGAGATTCACGCGATCGCGCGGCGCTATCATCCGGACATCCAGTTGTGCGTTGTCGGCTGGTGGTGGAAGCCAAAGGAACATCAGCAGTTCAATGAATGGGCCGATCGCGAGGCCCCGGGCCTGATTCACACCTTTTACCTGCGGCAGCTTTCGCAGGAAGTGCCGCGTGGTTGCCAGCGAGGGGCCTTCGTGCACATTGGCGCTGCGGACGACTGGGCGTCACGAGACATCTACGGCGTTCTTGGCCCGGTGATCGCGGCCGATCGGATCGAGCGTACTCTGAAGATGCTGGCCGACCAGCGTGTCACACACCTGATGGCCTATTCCGAGGGCGCCTTCGATGACGTCAACAAGGCGCTGGTGGCCGGATTGAGCTCCGGCAAGTTCCGGACGGCCGACGAGGTACTTCGCGCGTATGCGAAACGCTACTTCGGGGCGGATGAGACGACGGCCGCACGCTGGGCCGAGTGGCTGAAGCAGTGGGGTCGTCCCCACAAGGTCGATACGAAGCGGGCCGGCCAGACTTTGGCGGAACTGCTGAAAGACGCCCCGCCGCCCACTTGGCGCCGGCGCCAGTGGGAGCTGAAACAGGAGCTGTTTCGCCTGAACCAGCTCATCGGGACCGGTGAGGAGTGGACGCCGGAGCGTCTTGAGGCGGTGAACCGATTCTGGCAAGTGCACGAGCAGATTCACCGAGGCGTTTGGGTGCTGGGGCCGCTGCGGCACATGTTCGGCCGCGACGGGACCGAAGCGGCCGTCCGTTGGCACAAGAGCTGGCTCCAGCATCGCCGAGCCGCCAGCGCCTCAGCCCGCTGAGCTGCGATGGCCGTTTGTTTCACGCCAGTCTCACGCCGTCGCACACGGTTTCCTTGCGTTACCTCTGTCCGTGTCAACTGGGAGTTGGACGTTTTTTGGCTTTTTCTGCGGAATCGTCCCGGCGGGGGAGGATGTGGTCGTGGCCGAGGC
>JAADHY010000123.1 GCA_013151585.1 Planctomycetota bacterium | reverse complement strand
AACGCGGTGTCGAATGGCAAATGAAAATCGACGACGCCCGCACAAAACTGACATCTATCTACCCTAAAATCAAGAAGTAACAAAGCACTAGTGCTCATCATACCGGATGGGAACCCACGGCAGCCGACCGTACCACGAGATGAAAAATGTCGAAGGAACCCCACTTGACGCGGCACGCTGTAATAGGGATGACGGGCCTTTGCCTGATGCTTGCGTCATTGTTCCTTTTTTGGGTGAAAGAACAGCAACGGTGGTCCCGGCGCGGTATGCGACGGGCGGCGATGAGGCAAATCGGTCTTGCCCTGCACAATTTTTCGGATATTTATGGTCGTCTCCCGCCAGCCGTCCGCCGGGATGAATTCGGTCGCCCTCTCTGCAGTTGGCGGTTCCAGATATTACCCCTGCTTGAGGCCGTCATGATGGGTATCGAGACTGCTGACCGCTGGGATGATCCGGCCAACCGGTGGTGGATCACCGGCCCGCACCCGGTTTATTGCTTCTTTCCCGAGAAGCCATTCCCTCAACGCGTGCGTACAAACGTGGTCGCGGTCACCGGGCCTGGGACTGCGTTCGACGAAGAGTTCACTTTTAGCCTGGGAGATTTGGACGACGACACGATTCTCGTCATTGATGTCGCTGATTCTGATGTGCATTGGATGGAGCCAGGCGACTTAGACGTCCGAGATTTAGAGCAATCAGTCGTTCAAGGAGTTGACGGGGACGGAATCCACGTCCTGTTCGCGGACGGAGAAGTTTGGTTCCTGTCGTCCCAGACCCCGCTGAAAGACTTGAAACCATTTTTCACAGTGGATGGGGCAAGGCAGTTTGATCGCCAAGATGTCCTTGCGCCTTATGCCTTGCCGCGCTCATTTTGATCGCAATCAACTTCTGCGGGCGGACTGTGATCGTTTTCGGTTTGCAGATTGGTCTGGTTGGAATGTTTCGACCGCGTTGTCGCTGGATCGTTTTCGGCTGCCTTATTGCTTTCGTTTTCGGATGTGGGCGAGAACCGTCGGTCGTTCCCGTTGGCCGGCAAAAGCAGCGGAGTGACAAGGCGTTGGCAGCAATAGAACGACTCGGCGGATTTGTGCAGCACAAACTTGTGGTGTCAGACCCCGAGTCGGGCAAGGTCGAATACGAGTATGCGCATCTGACTGTCAAACTCGGACAAGATTGGAGAGGCGGAAACGAAGGTCTCCGCCACTTGCGGGAGGTACCCGAAATCTATGAACTCGTACTGGACTGCGCAGAAATCGGCCCACCGGGACTCCGCTATCTGCGCGACGGTCCGCGGCTCCGAGGACTGGTTTTCAAGAACACTCGGCTTACAGACGACGGGCTCCGCGAATTACGCTGCGTGCGCGGGTTGGAGCTCCTGCGTTTCCGGGAGAACACCGTATCGGACGCCGGCATCGCTTGCCTCGAAGCTCCTGAGCTGATGTGGCTGATCGTGGAGCAAGAGTCTCGCATCACCGGACGCGGTTTGTCGGTAGTGAAGTCGATGCCAAGACTGCTGTGGCTCCAACTGCCACGCTCACGCGTAGATGGACCAAGCTTGCGGTCGCTGAGCGGGTTGTCAGAATTGCGGTTTATCGATCTGAGTGACACTCCTATCGATGACTCTGCTTTGGCGCACCTTCCCCCGCTTCCCAAACTCGATCGGCTGGACCTCTCGGGCACACGAGTGCAAGGGCCCGGAATCAAGCACCTCGTGCGCCAACGCGAACTGAAAGAGCTGTCACTCGACGGTACAGGGATAGACGACACGGCTGTACGGGAGCTCGAGCGGCTGCGCAGTCTGATTGTTCTTTCGCTGAGGGGAACGCAAGTCAGCCCAAAGGCTGCCAGGCGGCTCGCGTCGCGAGGTCTTCGGACAATCCTCATCGATGAGCACGTGATCCGTTCCGACCCGGCATTTGGGACTCGACCTCGGTAGCACGCAATCAGACGCTTCGACTCGGGATTCAAGGGGAATGAGTGGTTGGAGGCGAATGCGTGGCTTGCGAAGAATCGGCTGTTAGCGCAAGATAGAAGTGCGGGGCGGTTCTTGGGTGACTGGGCCTCGTGGGGATGGCAACTCTCGAGAGACCGCATACGCGGGACTGCGAGTCGCGTCGCTATCACTCCATGCTACGGCGGAGATACGAACGCGCATTTAGCAGCCTCAGACCCTGTGACCTTTGTTGTCGGAGTCGGGGAACGCTATCTGGTTGCCGCCGTCATATCGGAGAACCATCGAAAGAGACACGACTGATGCGAAAAACGACAACGTGCGGCAAATTGGGATGGATTGTGGTTTCGGTCGGCGTGTTCGCATCGACGGCCGGTTTCGGCGGGGCGCCGGTCGGGGCGGCAAAGCCCCTGTCCGCGATCACGGATTTGACCCAAGTTGATGCGGATTTCCTGTTCATGGGGGAGTATGTCGGCGAAGTGCTGCTGGGCACTGGCGAGCGGCAACGGATCGGGCTGCAAGTCGTGCCGCTCGGGGGCGGGAGGTTTTTCGCCGTCGAGTACGAGGGTGGATTGCCCGGATGTGGGGCGAGCGGCAAGGCTCGATTCCGCATGGAGGGGCAGCGACGGGGCGACCGGCTGACGTTCGTCGCCGAGCCGCTGGAGGTCGTCATCTACAACGGTGTCGCCACCTTCACGATCCAGCCACGGGGGCTCCAAATCGCCCAACTCACGAAAATCCACCGCGTCAGTCCGACGCTTGGGGCTCCGCCACCGGCAGGGGCGATCGTACTGTTCGACGGAACCAACACCGACCAATTCCGCAACGGCCGAATGACTGAAGACAGGCTCCTGAAGGTCGGCACCCAACTGGCCCGCGTCTTCCGCGATTACACTTTACATTTGGAATTTCGGCTGCCTTACATGCCCATGGCCCGAGGACAGGCGCGGGCCAACAGCGGGGTCTATCTCCAAAGCCGGTACGAAGTGCAGATTCTGGATTCATTTGGGCTGGAGGGAGCAGACAACGAGTGCGGGGCTTTGTATCGCCAGCGGGCACCGGACGTCAACATGTGCCTGCCGCCTTTGACGTGGCAGACTTACGACATCGACTTCCGAGCTCCGCGATTTGACTCGAGCGGTCACAAGATTCAGAACGCGCGCATCACAGTCCGTCACAACGGCGTAATCATTCATGATAACGTCGAAGTCGTCGCGAAAACCGGACACGGTTCGCCCGAAGGTCCCACACCGCTGCCGATAAAGCTCCAGGATCACGGCAACCCGGTGGTCTTTCGCAACATTTGGATCGTTGACCGAAGCGATTCCCATTGCCCTTCCGCCCCGTGCGTCTGCGGATTGGCTGCGGCGGAGCGGTAATCTTGAAGGCGGCATGCCGTCGCGGATTCTGTGGCCGTTCGCTCGGCCGACCCAGCAAACCAGAACGGTTGCTTCACGCCACCGGTCCGCTGGGGTATCATTGACACACGGGGAGCCAGCCGGTGCGCGACGCTGGCACCGAAGTGGCGTTTGTATTTTCCGCTGCAAAGGTGTTGGACCTGTTGGGAGGAGGAGATGACGATGAAACGCTCGAGTAAGTTGGCAGCCCTGCTGGCGATCAGTGGCCTGCTGAGCTTCGCGACTGTTGCTTTGGCCGGCAAGTACAACAAGAAGTTGAACATCGGGGATCCGGCCCCGACGTTTCGAGGATTGGTCGGTATCGACGACAAGACTCACAGCCTGGACGACTACCGCGACGCCAAGGTGGTCGTGATTTGCTTCACCTGCAATCATTGTCCTGTGGCCGTTGCTTACGAAGACCGGTTCATTCAATTCGTAAAGGACTACAAGGACAAGGGAGTGGCGTTCGTTGCGATTAACGTCAACACCATTCGGGCGGACCGGTTGGACAAGATGAAGGAGCGAGCCGAAAAGAAGGGGTTCAACTTCGACTACCTGTACGACCCCAGCCAAAAGATCGGCCGAGCTTACGGAGCGACCGTAACGCCTCATCTGTTTGTGCTCGACGGACAGCGTCGGATTGCTTACATGGGGGCCTTTGACGATTCGAAGAATCCGAACCGCGTCAAGCACCACTACGTCAAGGATGCGGTCGACGCGTTGCTCGCCGGCCAGACGCCGCCCGTGACGGAGACCCGGCAGTTCGGCTGCAGCATCAAGTACGAGGGGCGGTGAGCGGGCAGGTCGGCTTTCGAGAGGACAGCCGGCGGAGGAAGAGGACCGATCGAATGAAAGGATGCCGTTTGAGTGGGGCGACGAGCAGTCACGCGCACGGTGCCGGCCACCCCCGCCTTGCTGTGGTTTGGGGTCTGATGGTGGGCCTGCTGGCTGGTTGCCCCGGCCGTCCGGTGTCGCAGCCGCCGGCGGGCGAAGCCGACCAGCCCGTTCGGCCGGCCGTAACATTGCGACTGGTGGACCGGGCCGAATACGAATCGATTCTTAAGGAGCTTCGCGGCAAAGTGGTGCTGGTCGATTTTTGGGCCACATGGTGCATCCCGTGCGTCCAGGCCTTCCCTCACACAGTCGAATGGGCGGAAAAGTACGCGGATCAGGGGCTGGTGTGTGTCTCCGTGAGCTTCGATGATCCGGACGAACGGGGTGGCAATGCGCAGGCGTTGGCGTTCTTGGAGCGTCAGGGCGCCGAAAAACTCGTGAACCTACTCAGTCGATTCGGAGCCGATGCTCAGTCGTTCGAGGCTTTCGAAATCAGCGGTGGCGGGATTCCGCATTACAAGCTTTATGATCGGAGAGGCGAGCTGATTGGAAGCTTCGGGAACGACGATCCGGATCATCCGCTGAATCCGGAAGAGATCGAAGCGGCGATCGTCGAGGCGCTGAAAGGTTCGGCTGGGGCGTAGGTCACCCGGTGGGCGAGGTCTGCATCACCTGCGCACGGTGTCGTCGAGTTTGCTGAGACGCACCTCTTGATGGCTCGTTTCGGCCGGGCTTGGGGCACGCCGAGGACTCGGGCGGACAACGCGGAACTGCCGCGGAGGGCGAAGTGGTGATGGGGTGTGATGGAGCGATACTCAGAGCTGTGTTGAGATTGGCTGGTGCTTCGCCCGCGGACTCAACAAACACCGCTCGCGACGGGTCGCTGTCGCGTCTGTTGATTGGGGTGTGCCTGGCGACATGGTTGCTCGTTTCCTGGGAGGCAACGTCTGCGCAGATCAACCCCATTCCTCCTCCGCCGCCGAGAGCCCGACCGAAGGTCTCGCAAGTTTACCTGAGCCGACTGGTGCGGCAGCTTGGCGCCCCCGAATACAGCCAGCGGGAAGAGGCGACGGAGCGGTTGATTGGCCTGGGAGCGCCGTCGGTGCCGATGCTGGAACGGGCGGCCCTGGCGGGCGGTCCGGAAGCGACGACACGAGCGATCGCGATTCTGGAAACGCTTTACCTGACCGGGGACGACGAAACCTCGGACGCGGCCGAAGAAGCTTTGGAGCGTCTGGCCGATTCGGAAAAACAAGAGGCCGCCGCGCGGGCCACGGAGGTACTGCTTTCGAACCAGCGGTTTCGCGAGCGGCGGGCGCTGCAGCGTATTGTCGAGCTGGGCGGTGTGGTCAAAGATGTCCTGGGGGAAGTTCTGGACGTCCGCGATCCGACCGCCCTGGGACGAGAGATTCCGATCCTTCAGCTTGGGCTGGCGTGGCGTGGCGGCGACGACGGGCTGCGGCACGTGAAGCGATTGAGGAGTCTGCAGGTTCTCTACGTCATCACCGGATGTGGCGTTTCGGACAAAGCATTGGAGGAACTTCGGCGGGCCTTGCCGAACCTGAAAAGCATCGAGCGGCGAGGGCCGGCTTATTTCGGTGTCGGCGGCACTCAACACGAACAAGGATGTGTGATTACCTCTGTGCGGGCCGACTCGGCTGCGGCTCGAGCTGGCATCGCGCAGGGGGATGTGTTGCTGGAATTCGACGGCAAAAAGGTCAAGACCTTCCGCGACTTGGTCGAGTTGATCGGCCAGAAGAAGCCGGGCGATCGCGTCAAAGTGCTCTTGCGACGCGAGGGGCAACTGAAAACCGTCGAGGTCGTCCTGGACGCTTGGAAGTAGACTGGCCAGCCGGATGAGCCATCTTCTCTGATGGTGTCTGGCATCTGCCCCTGGTGGTCGATGCGAGCGCGATTCAAAGCGCCTCGTGAAGTGAGCCTTTTCTGTGCCATTGGGTTTTGCAGGGCCGTCTGACCGTCGCGAACCAAGGCGGTTGGTCTGTACGGCGAGTCCTATCCGGCGGCAGGCTGGTTGCTGAGTTGATCCCGACAGATTGGGCGGTAAGCTACACGGGGCGCCAGTCCGTTCCCAGGGGGAGTTCGTTGTATGTTTTCGACCGGTGACCGGTTAGGCGCGACCGGCTGCTACCATCGACGACTCCGGCTCGGCCGAAGGGCCGGTCGATGGGTGGCGAATCATCCTCATAAGGATAGCGCGATGTTCGGAAAACCAACGCTGTTTTTTCTGGGACTGGGGCTGTTTTGTGCGGCTGCGAGCGCCGCTGATGGCAAGCCGGGCCGCTTCGAGCTGGGGCGACGCATTAAGTTCACCATCTTGGTCGATAAGGTGATGCAGCCGCAGGAGGGCTGGGTCACGAAGGAATGGATGGTGAAAGCGGCGGCCGATGCGGGATTCAATGTGTTTTCACCGCGGGTAGGCCACGATCGCCTCGATGAAGTTCGTCAGGTGGCCGACTGGTGCGCGAAGCACGGCATCTTTTATATGCCATGGATGCGCGGGTCGCTGAGGGCACCGACGGGCCCCAAAGCCGACGGCAAACGGCTCGTGTGGGCGGACGGCACCGAACAGCCGCTCTGGAGCCCGAACAGCGACGAGTTCTGGAGGTGGACCGCGCGGTATATCGTCGAGTACGCCAAGATCAGCCGCACCAATCGACACTTGATGGGCGTGTTTCTTGACTACGAGAACTACGCGCCGGGTCGCCGTGGCCACGGCAATTTGTACTCCCTTTCGTACGACGACGTCATTTTGGAAAAGTTCGCTCAGTCGAAAGGCATCAAGCTGCCGGCGCTCAAACTGTCGGAGCGGAAAAAGTGGTTGCAGGACCAAGGCCTGCACGAGCCCTTCGAACAATTTCAGGTGGACCATTCGCGCCAGCGGTGCCGGGAACTCCGCAAAGCGGTTGATCGGTTCGATCCGACGTTTCACTTCTGCGTCTATCCCGCACCGGGGACGCCGTTCATGGTTCGGGCAATTTATCCGGAATGGGCCACGCAGCAAGCTCCGCTGATCCTGGCCGATGCCTCGACCTACGGGCGAGCGTCTCGGTTCTTGCACGAACAGGAGGCCTTGAAGGTCAATCAAAAGAAACTGCAGGAACGCCGAAAGATCGCCGAGGAGGCCGGCATCCCGTTTTTCTACGTGGGCGGTATTGATCCGATCGTACGTGGTGCTGACCCGGAATTCAGCGGCAAGAATGCGGTGGCGATTTCCGAAGTGACGGATGGTTATTGGATCTTCTATGAGGGACCGACCTACACGAAACAGGACCACGCGGACTACTGGAAATGGTTCGCGTGGGCGAATCGAGCCATCGCAGCGGGCCGTTTCGATGTCCAGCACGAGGCGCGCCAGACGCCCGAGGGTTGGCAGCTCGAGCTTTTGGGCCAACTGAAAGGCCGACAGCGACGTTTGGTGGCGCCGGCCGGGAACGGAAAAGAGATCGAGTTGCCCTTCGTGCGGCTCCGCCGCGACAATTTGCTTTTGCTGGCCTGTCGAGCCGGTCGGCCCGTCCGAGTGACGCTCGAGAACATCCCCGTGGGCCGGTACGATTCGTCGCTGGTCTGGGAGGTTCGAGACCCACAAATGGTCAAAGTCCATTCAGGTGTGATCCCGGTCCGTCAGACGGGAACCATTCAGTTCGTTCCGGCCAATGACGGAGTCTATCTTCTGACGGCGTCAGCCGGAGGATGTGCCTACTGCGTGAGCCGGAGTAACGTGCCTGTGGGTTTCTGCGCAGCCCAAGGCCTCGGGTTGATCGGCCCGGCCAGACGGCTTTACTTCCGTGTGCCAAAGTCCGTCGACCGGTTCACGCTTCAATTTCAAGGCTCGGGTTCTGAAACGGTGCGGGTGAACGTTTTCGCTCCAGAGGGCGAGTTGGTGGCCAGCGCCCAAACCGAACCACAAAAGAATGCCAACTCGCTGACTGTGCCGGTCGCTCCGCACGGCGCCGGGGTTTGGTCGGTGGAATTGACTCGGGCCGACCAAGGCGTTCTGGAAGATCATACTCTGAGGTTGCTCCCGCCCCTGACGCCGGTGCTATCTGTGCGGCCCGACCATGCTTTCGAGAGCGAAGTTGTGCGCGCGGAATAAGCTGGTGGATGCGTCAAAAGATCGAACGTCCGCCTGGGACCGCCTTGGCTTTCCGGCGAAGTGTCAGAAAACGAACGGCGATCCTCTTCAGGCTGGCTTTGCGACCTATCTTCAACCAAAATCCACGAGACCCAATGGAACAGCGGCTGGAGTTCGAGGATGAGGCAGCCCGCTGCAAGATAAGGCGGTTCGCGAAACCGCTGTGTGGCGAAAGAGAACGGAACGATGCTTGTGCGCGAGATCATGCACTTTCCGGTGATCACGGTCGGGATGGACGACTCGCTGAATACGGCTCGCACGCTGTTGGCCAGGCACAACATCCATCACCTGGTGGTTCGATCCGAAGGCAAAGTCGTCGGCGTGGTTTCCGACCGCGATGTGTGGACTCATCTCAGCCCGTTTGTGGGACGGGAATGGTCGGAGCGGCAACAGGACTTGGAGACCCTGGAACGCCGGGTTCACCAGATCATGAGCCGCGATCCGGTACTGGTGTCGCCCGAAACGGATGCTGCTGACGCAGCGGCTCTGCTGGTCCGCGAGGGCGTCTCTTGTTTGCCGGTCACCGACGACGGGGGCAAGCTAGTCGGGATCGTGACGACGAAAGACTTGCTGGCGGCGGCGTACGGGATCGACC
>JAADHY010000028.1 GCA_013151585.1 Planctomycetota bacterium | reverse complement strand
GTCGGGCCCGTGCCGACCGAAACCGTCCCCCAATCGGACAACTGCAGGCTGCGGGGCTGAGTCTGCACAAAATCAGCTTGTTGCACTTCGACAACGGTGTAAGCCCCAGGCTCCAATCCTGTGAAAGCATAGAGACCCGCCTCGTCCAGGTCGGACGTGTCTGGATCATCTTCTGACGTCTTCGTGCTGGGCTCGCCGGCATCGAGCGATCCGTTCTGGTTTAGGTCGAGGAAGATCGTCCAACCAGCCAGTCCCGGTTCTCCGTCATCCTGGACGCCGTTGCCGTTCTTATCAACGAATTTCCGCCCCCGGATTTCGACGAAGTACCGTTCGAATGCGCCAATATCCACCGTTCCATCGCTCGGGTCCTGCGGCCGAGCGACATTGCGTTGGTCGGTCGCAGGCGCTCCCACGTTGCTGCCGGCGTTTAGCGCCGGGCTGCCGGGCAGCAGCGCATGCGTGGGGGTGGGACCGCCGTTGTCCTGAAGCGGACCAATTTGGGGATCACGCGGCGTCTGAGCGCTCCCCACCAAGTCCCCGATGACGCCGTCGGCCAAGCCGGTCGCGCTGCCCCGGACACCGATCAGGTTGTTGCCTTGCGAGGTGAATGCCCCCGAAACGTCCGGATCGCCGCTTGTGGCCGTGTTTCGCGCGATCAAGGTGTTTTTGAGCGAGACACTACCGGTGTTGGCCACGCCGCCACCGGTCCCCGTGGCCGTGTTCAAAGCGACCGTGACGTTCAGCAACGTCAAGTCGCCGGCGTTTCGGATCCCGCCACCGGCTGCAGCAGCCGTGTTGCCCGAGAACGTACTATTGACGATGTTCGCCGTGCCGCCAGTCGCGCTCAGCAGACCTCCGCCGTCATTGGCCGATTGATTCTCAGCGAGCAGGCTTCGTTCGATCACGAGGACACCCTCGTTGTACACTCCGCCACCCTGCCCACTGCCCTCGGTGCGGTTCGACCGAAGCTCGCTATCGCTTATTGTCAACTGGCCGGCGTTGTAAACGCCTGCGCCATCGTCTTCGCCCGTTGTCCGGCCGCCTCGGACTGTGACGTCGACCAGACGCAGGCTGGCCCCAGGCAAGACGTGAAACACACGATCCAGCCCATTCGCGTCGATGACGGTCTGCCCGGCGCCCGCCCCGACGATCGTCAAGGTGTCCGTCACGTCCAGGTCGCCAGTGGCGGCCGCGTCCTCGCCCCGACCCGAAAGCGTGAGCGTGTACGTGCCCGCCGAAAGGGCTATCGTGTTTTCTCCCGGCTGGGCGTTTGCTTCTTGAATCGCGCTGCGGAGCGTGCTGTGACCGGTTCCGTCGTCACTCACGCCATCCCCTGGGTTGGCATCTGTCCGATCGTCGAAACTGTTGACGACGATCTGGCCGATGTTGGGCACGTCAACACGGAAGCGGCCGAGAAGCCGCCCCCAAGCTGCGTTGCCGTTGACGTCAAGGACTTCGTCGGGTCGGAGGTAGATTTCATAGATGCCGTTGTCGGCGGGGTCCCACACGCCACCCGGCGCGGCGATTCGGTAAACAGCAGTGCGAGTCGGGCCATCATTCTGATTGTTGACAGCGATCAGGGCAGCCCCGATCGGGTCGCCAGCCATGTCGCCTGAGCGGACGACGTAAATGTCGTTGGCGTCGACACTGGCAACGGAGACCGCTTTGTTGTCTGTGTAAGTGACTTGAATCTCCTGGACGGTGCCGCCCGCGCGAGTGATATCGTCGGCGCGGTCCAACTGGACACGGGGAGCCACCGGATCGGCCAGCAACGTTCCCAACGCATTCAAGCGTCCGCCTGTGGCCACTTTTCTTCGCAAACCGGGAACCGGGTCGACGCCGCTTAGTATGGCCTCCTTCACTTCCAAAGCGGTCGCGTACGGGACGTGCGACAGGAAAAGTGCAGCGACACCGGTAACGTGCGGCGCCGCCATGCTGGTGCCATTCCGCGAGCCGTATCCACCGGGGACCGTACTGACGATGCCCAAACCGGGAGCAGCCAGATCCACGCTTTGTCGGCCGTAATTGCTGAAAACGGTTAAGCGGTCGTTGAAGTCGCTCGCCGCAACGGCGATGACATTATCCAAGTCGTAGCTGGCGGGGTAGAAAGGCTGCAGGTCGTTGTTCTGTCCGCGTCCTAAAATGTTGCCGTTGCCAGCCGCCGTGACAAACAGGATGTCTTCCCAGCCAGCCTTCTCAATAGCGTCTCGCAGCCCGGGGTTGTCCAACTTGCTCCCCCAACTCGCGTTGATCACCCGGACGTTCACACCATATTTCTTCCGCATTTCGACCGCATAGTTGATTGCGGCAATCGCGTCGGACGTTGCTCCCTGGTTGCGGTCGTCCAGGAATTTCAGCGGCATGACGGATGAAGTCCAGTTGATGCCTGTCACGCCGATTCCGTTGTTTCCGACGGCAGCGATCGTGCCGGCCACGTGAGTCCCGTGACCGCGGTCGTCCATCGGATCCCCATCGTTGTTCCGAAAGTCATAGCCATGGACGTCGTCGACAAAGCCGTTCTGGTCGTCGTCGATTCCGTTGTTGGGGATTTCTCCAGGGTTCGTCCAGATGTTGGCCGCCAAGTCCGGATGGGTATAATCGACGCCCGAATCAATGATGGCGACGACGATGTCCCGGCTACCCGTTGTAATCTCCCAGGCTTCCGGAGCGTCGATGTCCGCGTCACTGGTTCCACCGGTCTGGCCGGTGTTCTCTAAACCGTACAAATGCTGGAACCGCGGATCGTTGGGAACAGCTTGTGGCCCGATGATCAGGGCATCGAATCCGAAATAGGCGACGTTTGGGTTTTGACCGAGAGCCTTCTCCACGGCTGCCGGGCTCGCGTCGACAGCCTGAACGAGTATCTGGCCGGGCAACCCCAGCCCACGGACGACCCGGAACGAGACACCGCCCTGATTCAGCAGCGGAATCGTGCCGGCGACCGAGCCAGCCCGCTGCACGGCCTCCGGAGTCAAGCGCACGATCCAGCGACCGCTCCCGGCCATTTCGATCGGTGTCGTCGAGCCTGTCGCTGATGAAATCGATCCGACTGGAGTCCCGTCTTGGCTCTCATCCGGCGATTGCAACTGTTCAAACCAGATTGGAGAGACCTGATCATAAGCCCCAATCGACTGTTGGCTCAAAAGCAGCCGATCTTCGAGGGCTTCCGCGGCACGCCCCAGTTTGCGTTGGCGAACGTTTCTGCGAGCACTTCGGCGAGGCCTACGACGAAACTGTTTGAGGCGGGTGAGCCAATCGTGTAGCAGCATAGTTCCGTCTCTCTCGGTTACTCTGATGATCCAGACACCCGGACCGGATTCTCCCTTTAACGTGCCGGGTTCGACCAATCGCGAGCAGCCTCTTCCCTGTCGCCACCCCGGCAGCCTGCCCCGACAGTTGGCTCCTTTCACAATTTGAGCAAGCTATGAAATCTGCAAAAACGAGCAGAAAGCGCGTTCAGTTGGCGACTGCACCAATGCCGGCCCACTTACCAGAGGCACCGCCTTGCCGCTGTCTTCGTCCACCGTTTGTCTGCTGCAGGACCGCTGCGTCGTAGTTGCCTCGTCCAGGTGCCTCCGCGAACTTATGCAAATGCATTGAGAGCTGCAATCGGCGTAGCCAACGCCGGTTCCGTTGCGACACCTAGCGCCCCGCCAAGCAATTGCGGTTTTTCTGTTCTCGGTTGGCCAAATTATACCAACAGCCAAAAACCGATGCACTCAAGAATATGAGTGATTTCTGGTTCTCATGATGGAAAAATTCGTTCAGAGCCGCTTTGCTGACGGCATATTCTTCGCCGCTCCCGAATAGGGCTCACCAGTTGCCTTCCTCACTCACAAAACTCGCAGGCCGTTGCGATGAAATCGAATCCCGTGAAAAGTGCAGATTTCGCAGATGATGAAGAAGTCTCCGTACACTGGCGTTTGCGGCACTTGCTTGACGCCGCTAAAGCTGGGATTATTCGGGAGGATGTTCCGAACCACGTCGAGGAGAACCGGTGGCGCTGGGTTCTAATGGTCAAACGATCCGGCAGATTTCGAACATCTCACGGCTGTTTTCGGGTAAGGCGATGGTCGCGGCAGTGACCACGACGCGACGTGGCCGATGCTGGTTGCTCGGGCACAAGGTCACATTGCGTTCCAGCCTGGAAAGGGTGGGGGTAAAAGAATCAACCACGGCCCCGTCTCGCCATTGCCAAGGGTTTATCCCTTCTAGCTGAGTGCGACAACGAGTCTCACGGGGCGATTCTTCCTGTTTCGGCCATTTCGGGTTTGCGGCACCCGGAACATCCTGCCTATACTTCAAGAGTCGATGGCGTATTGCTTGGCAAACCGCGTAACCGAGGAGTAAAGGCGCCCGCGCAGGCAGCCGAAAAAAGGCGGCGTGATCCGATGCGTCTTAATCAGGGGGCGCGGCATGGCTGTGCTGGGTTGATCGGCGTGGTGCCCCCATGACAGCCTCCCCTTACCCTCCTCGCTCGGGCGTTTGATGTGGCCGGGATGATCCCGGCCCATTCCCCGCCCGAAAAAGCATCACCTTTGCGACGAAAGGCTGCTCATCTGGTTCCGCGGCGCAAGCATCATGAACATCCGCTGCCCAAAATGCGATTTCACAGTCAAACTCGCACCAGATGGCACAGACCGAATTCGGTGCGAGTCGTGCGGCACGTGGTTTAACTCTGCAGAAACAGAAAAGACTTTCATTTGCGCCAGCCCGAAGCGAATCCGCTGCCCCGATTGTAACACTCCGGTTGAGGAGCCCGCTGGTGACGAGACGCTTGTGTTTCGCTGCGCTGCGTGCGGCGCTCGTTTTCAAATTGCGGCTGATGAGGAGACCAAATCGTTCGTCCGCGAAGAGCAGCGCATGCTGGCACATTTTGAGCTTTTGGATCAACTAGGCGGCGGGGCCTTTGGGACGGTTTGGCGTGCCCGTGACACGAAGTTAGACCGAATTGTGGCCGTAAAGATCCCGCGGACGTCCGCTCAGACGCCGCGAGACCGCGAGCTGTTCCTGCGCGAGGCACGGGCGGCCGCTCGGCTTCGGCATCCGAACATCGTCGCCGTTCACGAGGTCGGCCAACTCGATGATTTCACTTTCATCGTCAGCGATTTTGTCGAGGGTGTGACGCTCAAGGAGTGGATGCGCACGCATCGGCTCACCGCGCGCGAAGCGGCGGCTCTGTGCGCAAAAGTCGCCGACGGTCTTCATCACGCTCATTCGGCCGGGGTGATTCATCGGGACTTGAAACCAGCGAATATCCTGATGGATGCGGCCGGAGAGCCGCATATCGCGGACTTCGGATTAGCCAAACGGGATGCCCCGGAGACCACGCTAACGATCGAAGGTCGCCCGCTTGGCACACCAGCCTACATGTCGCCCGAGCAAGCTCGCGGTGAGGCTCACAGAGCTGACCAACGGACGGATATTTATTCTCTGGGTGTCACGCTCTTTGAACTGCTCACGGGCGAGCGGCCGTTTCGTGGAAACTCGCGGATGGTATTGCACCAACTGCTGCACGACGAGCCTCCCAGTCCTCGAAGATTCAACAACACGATCCCTCGCGATCTGGAGACGATTTGCCTGAAGTGCCTAGAGAAAGAACCTCGGCGGCGCTACAGTTCGGCGGCCGAAGTGGCCGAGGAATTACGGCGGTTCTTGCGCGGCGAGCCTATTCACGCTCGTCCCATCTCTCCGTTAGAACGGACGTGGCGCTGGTGCAAGAGGCACCCTTCGATCTCTTTGTCTATTGTCGCGATCGTTGTAACGGTCGCGGTCGCCTTCGTCCTGATCACTCGTTCCAGGAATCGGGCTATTCGTCTGGCCCGCGAAAATGCCCAGTTGGCGCAGGCGGAACGGGTTGCCAAGCAAGAAGCGTTGCGGCGTTTCCGCGAGGCTCGCCAAGCGGTGGATGTATCGTTAACGACGGTCAGCGAGGCCCTTAAAGATTTCCCCGAGGTCCAAGAGGCTCGAAAACGGCTCCTGGAAAACGCTGCTCGCAACTACGAGCGATTTGTCCGTGAATACAGCAACGACCCGGAACTCGAGCTGGAACGCGGGCGGGCCTATCTGCGATTGGGTGACGTGAGGAGAACTCTGGGCGAGTACGCCGAAGCTGAAAAAGCCTATCGCGCTGCCGAGTCTCTTCTGGTGGATCTCGCGGATCTCGCCCGCAGCCGAAGCTACGACTTTGACTGTGCTTTGGAGCTAGCCAACAGCCGGCTCCGCTTGGCTGCGATCTTGGCCGATCAGGCGCATCTTGATGACGCGTCCCAGACGTTCGACAGAACTATTCGCGAGTTAGACACACTACAACGCCGATTTCCCGACCGCCCCGAGTCCTTAGTGTCGCTCGGAATCGCCTGGATGCATCGGGCCTTACTGCTGTCACGGACCGGTCAAGTGCGTTTTGCGGAGCAAGCGGCGAGACGAGCTGTCTCGAAGCTGACGAGTTTGGACCGCTTCCGGCCGCAGCAACCGACTTATCGATCGCATCAATCTTCGGCTTATGAAGTCCTTGCAAGAATCTTGATTCAGCAGGGCCGATATGACGAAGCCATTGAGGCCCTTAAAGAATCGACCACTCGGATGGATGCTTTGGTTGCGGAAGAGCCGGACAGTCTCGCCCATCGTCAAGGCCGCGCGTCGACACAGATTTCGCTCGCGGCTGTGTTGCGGGCCCAGGGGCGATTCGCTGGCGAGCTGGCGGCTTACAAGGCCGCAATCGCCGACTATGAGCTGCTGGCGAACACCCAGCCCGACGTCCCAAGCCACTGGGAGAACCTCGCGCTGACCTACACCGACCAAGGTCAACTCCTTCATGAGTTGGGCCGAAACACCGAGGCCGGACGGATCCTCAAAGAAGCTTTGTCTCGCTTCAGCGAGCTCGGCGATCGTTTTCCTCAGGTCTTGAGGTATGCGGAAGAGCGAGCGGCTTGCCAACATGCGTTGGCAGAAGTCTTGGATGATCTGTCCCAGACTCAGAAGGCCCGCTTCCTGCTCGAAGAAGCCATCGAGGTGTTGGAGCAACTGGCCCGGCTGGCGTCCCAGGAGCAAACTTACCGCGAGCGATTGGCCGTCGCGTACTGTCGGCTCGGTCAGTTACTTCACAAACATGGTGAGCAGCCGAAAGCTGACGAGCTTTTCCGTGCGGGTCTTCGCATTCTGGACCAGCTCATTGAAGAAGCCCCCGACGTGCCCGAGTACCGGAACTCGGCGGCGATCGGTAGAACCAAGTGGGGCGACCTTTTGCGAGACATGGGAGACATTGAAGCAAGCCGCCAAGCTTATCAAGACGCATGCACGTTTTGGGACCAGCTTGCCGGCAACTCGCTTCGGGCACGATACGCCAACAATTGGGCAAAGTTCTTGTCCAACTGTCAGGACGAAAAGATTCGCAACCCGGCCCGTGCCATCGAGTTGGCACAGTCGGCCTGTGATCAAGTGCCCGAAAACGTTCTCTATCGAGGAACGCTCGGAATGGCGTACTATCGAGCGGGACGATGGAAGTTGTGTGAACAGACCCTTGCAACGATCGTCGATTCGGATTTGACAGTTCGGCCCCAAGACTGGTTCTTCCTGAGCATGGCCCAATGGCAATTGGGCAAGAAAGCGGATGCGCTTCGGAGCTTGGATCAAGGTCTCGCTTGCATGAAAAAGCAATGCCCGGGCAACCGGGAGGCCATGCGAATTCGCCGGGAAGCCAGCGCCCTTCTTGGCCGGTCCCCAGCGGCCGAGTAACTCGTGATGTGGCAATGGATTGCGTCCGACCGGTGGCTCTGCAAACGCTCGGAAACCACATCTCTTTCCGCGCCAGACAGCGGACGACATCCCGTCGTATCCCAAGTCAATCATGGCACTCAAGTTGTGGTGATGTTCTGTCGATAAGACCGATACTGTGGAGCGTAACGGCTGTACCGAATGTGCTTTGGGAATCGGCACCAAACTGTTCCGGCACGCGATCACACACCGTTGGCAGGAATGGATCGCGCATGCCGCGAAGCAACCGTGTAGGTGCCGCCGGCGTCCGCATTAAGAATCCGAGCATTTTTCTTGGCGAACGACACAAGGGGGGCTGGTGGTGGATGCACGACGGACACTCATCCACAGCTCACTCATTTTCTTCCGGCTTTGTGTGTTTTCTGGCGTGCTCTGTGCCGGCGACTCGATGACCGATGACGTCGGCCATGTCCGGATTCTCGGCGAGAATGAATCCGGCCGGGCCCATCTCGAACGCGACGACACTGAGTCCCAAAAGGACATTGGCGCCATCAAGCCGGTATCCAGGCTGCAGCCCCAACCAATGCTTTTGCCGTCGCCCGAGGCCCAGCCGGAAGTAGCGCTCCCTCGAACCTCCGCCGAACTGTCCGCCGACCTGTTCGGCTCTCGGCGACCTCCACTGGTTCGAACCCGGTATCGACGACCGCTTACAAGGTCAGGGACCGGGAGAGGCCTCGTACGCGGAGTAGAGGCGAGGACGCGGGCGACGACCGATACCGGAAGTCTGTTGGGCAAGTCCCCAAACATCCTCGGGATCGGGCTCCAACGCCGAACACCGATTGTGACGGACCCAAGGATTCGTGGAAGCCGAGTCGGGCAGCTCGCGGCATCCGGTTCGTACTGGATCCCGGCCCGAATCGACTTGGATACCGTGTTGAGCAAGATTGACTCGCGCATCATCGACGACGTTGTCGTCATCAAAGGGCCGTACAGTGCCCGGTACGGCCCAGGGCTCCAGCATGTGGACGTGCAGTTGCTCGGAACCCCACGGTACGAAAGCGGGTTCGAGCGGCACCAAAGCACGAGCGTCGATTTTGGGACCAATGGCGAGCAGTGGTACGGACGACAAGATGCGTGGGGAGGCTCGGACACTTGGGGTTACCGGGTCGGATACGGTCACCGAACGGCCAACGACTACGACACGGGTTCGGGGATTGGAATTCCTTCGAGTTACAAGTCTCGCGAGCTGAACATCGCCCTCGGTGCGGACCTCTCTCCGGCCAGCCACATTGAGTTTCTTTACCTCCGGCTCGACCAAACAGACGTCGAATACCCCGGCCAAGCCTTCGATATGGATTATCTGGTCACGGACGGTTACGAGCTCCGCTATGTGCTGGAAAATCAAGACGTGTTTGATTTGCTGGCATTGGACGTCTGGTTCAATGAAACGCGGTTCAAGGGCAACAATCTTCGGTCGGGCAAGCGCCGGCAGTTCCCACTCTTTAACTTCTTTAACTTCCGAGCTTTCACGGACGTCGATGCCGTCTCCAGCGGCTTCCGACTGGCCCTGACCTGGGGCGAGCCGGACGAGGCGTCGGTGACGGCAGGCGTCGATTTGCGGTTCTTGAAACAGGAACTGGACGAGTTCTCGAGCGGACGACAGGGAGCGGCGCTTTGGGAGGATGCAAATTCTCCGCTCCCGAAATCGGAATGGGTGAACCCTGGGCTGTTTTTGGAGTATGCCGTTCCGATGACGGACCGGCTCACGACGACCGCAGGCGTGCGAGCCGACTTGGTCTTTACCGACGTAGTCGATCCCGACGCTGAGTTGGCTCAACTCGGCACAGGAACACCTCAATCGTCGCTGGCCGATATCCTGGGAACCGACCGCTGGAACCGCCAGTTCGCTCTTTGGATGGCGTTTCTCACGGCCGAGTACTCGCTGAACGACCGCTGGAAGCTGTCCGCCGCATTCGGGCACGGCGAGCGGCCACCGTCGCTGACCGAACTGTACGTTGCCCAGTCGTTCCTTTTCCTGCTTCAAAACGGACAAAACACTGCGACAGGCGACCCGCGACTCGATCCAGAGCGGTCGTGGCAAATCGATTTGGCAATGCAGTACGACGGTCCAGAACTTCGAGCCGGCGTCAACGCGTACCACGCTTGGATTCACGACTACATTACGTTCGAAAATCTGAACGTATTTTACGGACCTCCGGCTGGGCAGCCCGAACAGGTCAGCCTTAAGTACGTCAACACGAAGTTGGCGACGCTTGCCGGATTCGAGCTGTACGGAGAATACGATCTGGCCGATTTCCTGACCACGTTCGCCACGCTGCAGTACGTCGAAGGACGCGACCATACGCGGAACGGGGAATTCGCAACGCAGCGGGCGGCTCCGGGTTCGCCCAGTACACGGGTTTACGGCTTGCCGCGCGGTTTCTTCAGCGGGATCGCCGGTGGAAAAGAAGAACCGCTGCCCAACATCGTTCCGCTGGAAAGCCGCCTCGGGGTTCGGCTCCACGATCCCGGCGAGGGGCGACGGTGGAGTGTGGAATTAGCCGCGCGAATCGTCGACAACCAGGACCGCGTCGCTTCCAGCTTGCTAGAGACGCCGACGCCCGGATTCACCACCTGGGACGTGCGTGGCTACTGGCGAGTAAATGACAGCTTGCTGCTTGTTGCCGGTGTCGAAAACTTTACCGACAAGAATTACCGCGAACATCTCGACTACCGATCTCGCAGCGGCTTGGCCGTCTATCAGCCGGGCGCGAATTTCTATTTTGGCTCCGAGTTAACCTACTGACCAGACGCGGCACCGCAACCAGTGCCGTGGACCACCTGGTGGCCGCCCTTTTCCTAAAGTCCCGATCAGGCTCGCCCGCTCCCGTCACAGAGCAATCGTGAACCGCCGTCGTTCCCGGCGCGGATCGGCGGTAGCAACCGAAGCTGAAGGCCTGCCCCCACTGTGCGGTTCTGGTTTCGCCGCGTGTCTTTGTGTGCCAATACGCGCACGTCGGCGCGCTGTGTTCACAAACTCAACGCGCCGAGGACCTCCCGTCACACCAGCATCTTGACGCACCAGGACACCAGCCTGGACTCGTTGTTCTCCCGCCTTAATGCTTAGTCAGCAAGAAAGAGTGAGGGCATACCTCGTCATGGCGAGCATCGACCGCGAGCAGTAGCCTGGACCGCTACGCCCGAGCTAATCCCAAGCCTCAGTTCACCCAACGAGGCAGCACTGGTTGAAAGGATCGGCTGCATGGAAAATTCGGGTGGCCTAGCGATTCTCCGCAGAATTTTCGTCGAGGCCGAGGGCCACCTCGCGCGACCCCAAAGATACTATATGTTCGCACCACTCTCATCATGCAGCGCAGCATCGAGACCGATGCGGCGTCCCTCGGCTCACCGGGACACAGCCGCGAAACGTTCGACAGAATCCGGTTGCGAGTGCCAATCCCACGAGAGTCCCGCAAGGGAGGTCCATCGCCGACGGTGGCGGCGTCGGAGTGCGGCGCCGACTTACTGATGCTGGCGGCATCGGGCGTGGGGCTGTGTCGGAACCTGCATGCGGTTCCGGTGCGTCTTGTTCTGCATCGCCACGCCCTCAGAACTGATTGGCGTTAGGCTTTCAGGCCGCTCAGGTCAACCTCGATCCGCTTGTTTTCCTTCAGCAGTTCTTCCCAGGTGAGTCGGCATTTCCGGTCGAAAGCTTCGCGCGCCAGTATGCAAGCCAATGTGCTATCGACTGCTCGACGAACGGTCGGATTGTCATACCGCTCGGCCGCGACCGCCCGGTAGAACAGCGCGATATTGTGTTTTGCTCCGTTCGTGTACAAGTTCTCGACTTCTCCGCTGAAAGGTTTCTTGCCCCGAACGTGAAACTCGGCTTCGCCCCAGTACGTAACTTTGGCATGCCCCGTCTGGCCGCAGATGTGGCAACTCAAATCGCCCCGGTTTCCGTTTGGCAAGTGCTGTCCACTATGTTCGTGAATCAGGCCGTCGGGGTATTCAAAGACCACCGAATAGACGTCGCGGGCATCGCCGTGCGGGTCTTTGCGACAGATTCGAGCGGAACCAGTCGCCGCCACCGGGTGCCGCCCGACCACCCAAAGGCCGGCATCGATCGAGTGAATCGAAAAGACCAAAACGTGGCCGCCGCCAATAGCGATGTCGTTGTCCCAGATATTGTTCCGCAGGCGGCTTTCGATTGTCGCGGTCTTGGGCGGGTCCGGATGTCCTCCACTGATGCCTTTCGACGAGATCATCCCCACGCGACCAGCCTCTCCCTTCCGCACGCGCTCAGCCACTTTCTGATTGACCGGATCAGTATGCATTTGAAGGTCCACCAGGAAAACTCGCCGGTTCTGCGTCGCCTTCTGGGCTGCGGCCTCAATGCTTCGGCAGCCAGGCACATCGACCGCCACCGGCTTGGCCATGTAGACGTGCAGTCCGGCGTCGACGGCCGCCGTCGCATGCTCAGGGAAAAAGCACGGTGGAGTTTCCAAGACCAGGGCATCCACGCCGCTATCGATCACCCTTTTGTATCCCGACAGTCCTGAAAAACGCCGACCGGAAGCCACACCCATTGCGTCGCCCAGCCGATTGGCCACGTCCGGGAAGTAATCGGCGACAGCATGGAATTCAAACCCGCCGTGCTGTTGGAAGAGCCTGGCTAGAAACAGTCCGCGCCCGCCGCAACCGACCAGTCCCAACTTGATCTTCGGTCCCGACGTCGGCGACACCGCTTCCGCGCCTTCCGCCCGCGTCTGAATCGTCGCCGAAGCTCCCCACAGCGAGCTTGCGGCGGCCGTCGTCAACGCCCCACTCAAGAAACTTCGCCGCGAGCACATTGAAAGCTTCCCTCGATCCCCACAAGAGTCGTGAGTCATCGCACATCTCCCCAGTCGTCGATCAGAAAGCTGGCAAGCTAACAAGGGCGTCCCGTCGGGACGCTCTGTTCACAGACGCATTGGCAAGCCGAAGGTACCACAAACGAGCCGCTCGTTCCAACCGTCCCCACGAGTAAGCCCTGGTCGAGCCCGTTGCTGGGTTATCCTTCTTCGTTGTACGCTCTCGTCGTCCGAGCCGCGGGACGTGGTATCGAATGGCCGTCCTGTGACGCCACGGATCAACCGCTCAATGCGCGAACGTTGTTCCGGACTCAGGTCGGCTTGAAAATCCTCACGGGTCTGTTGGCTCGACAAGAGCTCTTTCAGCGCATCCACATTTCGCCTCACCAGGGCCGAGTCTCTCGGCAGAGACTCCAAGACATCCAAAAAGGCATCGACCTGTCGCTGATTCCGCACGTTCGCTCGCCACCAATCGCGCGGACGGGCAACAAGTTGGCTCAGTGTCTGGAGGAAGACGTTTTGAATCCACTCGGGAGCGTTCTGAACCAGCGCAGCCCGCGTGCTTTCGATGACTGCCCGAGGACGCCAACGAACTTCCTCGGCAAACGGTTTCCAATGGGGCGGAAAGTCCTCCCGCTGGTAGCGGGAGAGGTATCGAACGGCTTTGGAATACGCGCCGTTTTCGAGCAACCGTTCGGCGTGGTATCGTCGGAGCTGCTCGGCTTGAGTCCATGGCAGGGGAATCAACCAGAACCCAGCGGCCAGCGCGGCGAAAACCCACGTGGCTCGCGGCAGACGTCCGGGAGAAATGGCCTCCAGACTCGGTGCGGGTCCACGTCTCGGTCGGGCGGCCGCCGCGATGATGCATGTGATCAAACATATCGGCCAGCCGACGAAGCTGACGGAAGTCATGATGGCGACCGCCGCGTCGGTGACGGCTTCCGTCGGCGTGGGAGGCGACGACGACATCGCCCGGGGGATCGATTCGAGGGCCAATACGAACGACGCAAGGACGAAAAGGGAGTCCGCCGCCAACAGCACCGCGGACGTTGTGCGCCATGCGCTGGCACGAAAGGCGACGGCTAATGCCCTGCTGAGCACGGCGACCCGCCAGAAGGAAACGATTCCCAGCAAAACGAAGTTCATTGCCAGTGCGGGAGCCGGATCAGTGAATCGCTCAAACGGAATGCCGTAGAGCCATGCCAGCGGGGCCGTCATCCAGAAGAGCGGTAAGAAACGCTTGAAATAGGCACCTCGCTGTTCCCAATGCCATCCGAAATCCACGATCCAAAACACAAAAAACAGCCACAGCGAAATCGCCACGGAAATCGCTACCGGCCGCAGCAGCCACAACGGGCGATGCAAGAGATCGACCTGATCATAGAACCGAGCCAATCCCGCGGCGAAAACCAAGGCCAGTCCCAGCCAAAGGGCGTGCGGCGTCCGCGTGATCGTTTCGATGGCCGAGCGCCGCCCGAAAAGGTACCCGACGATGGTCATGGGCGTGAGCGTCGCATCGACGGATTCCGTTGCCAGACCTGTCGGCGGATGCGGTCCCGCTTCATCACTTCCTCGGTCGAAAACACGCATCGAATCAGCTCCTCGAACCCTTGCTGCAACTCCTGTGGCGTCATCCGATCGGGCTGGTACACGACATCGAACATCGTGTAGAACGGCCAGCCGCGATCGGGAAGCAGCCGTTTTTCACGTCGCAGACGCCGGTAAAGCGGTGTCCCGGGAAAAGGAGTTTGCAGCGTCAATTGAATCTCGGCGAGCGGGCTGTCGGCAAGGAACCGAGCCAAGCGGTCGATCGATTGGCGCGTCTCGCCATCCGCGCCGACTACGAAACAGCCATTGACAGCGACTCCCGCCTCTTGGATTGCATCCACTGCTCGCAACACGCGTGACGGTTCCGCCGCCTTCGGTCCCTGGCCGGGATAGCGGAAGACGAGCGACTCAAATCCGATCAGCACCTCCACACACCCGGCCTCGGCCAACCGTTCCAAAAGGTCCGGTCTTTCGCCCAGCCGCCAGTCGGTCTCGGTGAACCAGACGGCGCCGGACTGCTGAAGTGCGTCCAGCAACGCGTGAACATTGCTGGTCCGTGCGAAGGTGTTGTCGTCGGCCAGCTCCAGCCTCGGGTACGGGTTCCGTTCGCAAATCGCGGCCAGCTCCCGACGGATCAGCTCGACCGGCTTTTCCCGAAAGGGGCCAAGCCCCCGACTGGCTCCGCAAAACTCGCACGCCAGCGGACAGCCGCGTTCGGTTTGCAAGGTCACACGTCGGAGTCGAGGTGGCAAGAACTCGTATCGCGGTATGACCCACCGGAAGGGGCGACCCGCCGAACGATACTGTGGCTGAAGCGAACCTTTCATCGCGTCGTCCAAGAGGTCGAGCCAAACGGCTTCGCCTTCGCCCAGGACAATCACGTCGGCGTGTTGAGCGGCCTCGTCCGGACAGGCTGTCACGTGCAGACCGCCCAAAACCACACAGATGCCCTGACTCCGCAGCCAATCGCATAGTTCGTACGCCTCCTCGATGGAAGCGGTCAACGCCGAAACAGCGACCAAGTCGGGCTGAGCCGACGCGAGTTTTTCTTTCAGCCGGCTGTCCACTCGATCGGACGGTTCATAAAGACACTGCCACGGCTCCGGAGTCGCTCCAGCGAGCGTGAGCGTCCCCAAGGCCGGCAACTGGGCGACCGCTTCGCCCCGCCGCCAAAGACCGGGCAGCGACATACCGAGTTCCAAGACGCTCTCGTGGCCAACCCGCAGGCCACAAAGAGGAACGAAGCATACCGAAGGCATCCACCCGTCTCCCGGGGCTTTCGCGCAGGGCGTCGCCGTGTATTTCAGGGAAGCAGTTTGATGCTATTGTACCGATGCTCAAGTCCTCACGCAAAGTTTCCGATGCACCCTTCGCTTTCCGTTTGAGAGGTCTTGCTCATCTCCTGCCAATCCATCGCTGATGGCAACTTCTACAAACGCTCGAAAAAAATTCCGCGACTGCTCGGGTCGGTCTTGACCCGAAATCGGGAATCCGATAAGAATCCGCACGCACGCAACGAGAGCTGCGGCGAACCACTCGCTGCGACACCTCGAAACAGCGTCCTCTCACTCTCTCCACTCTCCATTCCAACTGATTCGGTAGGAACGTGCCCATGTCAGTGAAGACGTCGTGCGCGCTGATTGCGCTGGCAGGTGGGATCGTGTTGACTTCGACCAGCGTCAGCTTCGCTCAGTGGTTGCCCACCACTCCCTTCTGTACGCCCTGTGCCGCGCCCGTCCCGACGACGGCCGTTTATTCTCAGCCAGCGGCCGTTTGCCCTCAACCGATCGCCCAGCCCGTCTATCGGACGGTTCCCGTGACGGAGTACCGTCAGGTGAAGCGGATCGTGAAACGGCCGGTCATCGAGACTAAGTACGTCGAGCAGCCGGTCACGGAGTACCGTCCGGTCGTGGAAACGCGGACGGCCGACGTCCAGACGATCGAGTATCAGGACGTCATCGAGTGTCGTACCGTGGTGCGTAACGCCGGTTATTGGGCGACTCGTTATCAACCCGTTCCACGCGTCAGCCCCTGCGAGTACGACAATCGGCCCGACCTGCTTGGCTTCTTGAACCGGCTGGGGTATACGGTGCAAATGGCTTTCACTCCGCCTTACGTGGCGGTCCGTGAGTACGTTCCGCAAACGGTCGTTCAAAACATCCCGGTCCGACGCCGCATCGCTATTCCAAAAACGAAAAAGATCACCTACAACGTCACGCGTTACGTTCCCTACACCACGACCCGAAAGGTCGCCGTGAACACGGTTCGCTATGTTGACGAAGAAGTCGTGGCGTTGGAGCCGGTGACGGTGATGAAGACCGTCGCCGTGGGCACTCGCCTGACGTACGCTTATCCGCCTATCGTCACCGGAGGCACGCAGTTGGCGATTCGGCCCAGCCCGGACCCAATCAGCAGTTCGGCCGGGGCCAAGACGTCTCCCACGCGGTCGGCCAATTCCCAGAACCGAAAGTACCCGGCGGGACAAGAAGGATTTGTCCCGCGGAAACAGTCTCAACCGAAAGCGAACAATCGCGTACCTGCCAAGCGATCCTCCTTGACTGTTCCCCTTCGCCGGAGCGCGGCTGAAAGGGTCTATCAGGACCAGCGTCGTGTCGAGTTTACATCTCCGCGGAACACCCGCTTGCCGTCGGTAGTGCGGGTCAGCGGATGGCGGGCACGACGGCACGCCTCCGGTCCCCTCCCCTCTCGAAACCCCTCACCAGTTACCGTCGCAGATTCCTCCCCTTGAATGCGACATCCTCCTTGCTCCTCCTTCCCCTCCTCAACTTCCGGTTCCATCCTCCTCCTTTCCGAATCGGTTTCCCACCTCCTCGCGGCACCGGTATCATGCCGGTGCCCATTTTCTTGCGCGAGCCCCCAAAGACTGAGGCGCGAAAGCCAAGGGGCGGAAATCCGGCGTTAAAGTGTTGGGCGAGGAAGCTCGCTTGGTTACGGAACTTTTTTGCGTGGGACGGTCGGAAGACGAGCTCGCCCTTTGACAAAACTTGCCGAGATCGTCGGCGGCCGGACCGCCGAGACGAAGCGCCGGGATACTGAGAAGCCAAACTATCGGTGGTCCGCGCAAAGGAGCAAGAGCTCCTCACAAAGAGACCGCCAGCCCGTAGCGTCCCGAGGGACAGCAGATTCTTCCAGCGGGTTTCTTTCGTCCCGGGTCAACGTGTACAGCTTCAGTCGCCGTGCCGGCCCGCGGCCGATGCTGCCGGGATCGGTGCCCCGGAATCGTGGCCTGCGCTGCGACCGTCGGCTCGCCGGAAAACAGCCGCCAGACTTTCGACAGAGGTTGGAAGTTTCTGACACTGCCGCGTGACTTCCGTTGCGGATCGGCACGGTATCTTCCACTCGATGAACGGTTACAATGATGTTTTCTAACGCCTGAGGGCCGAGAACGTTGTGAAGCGGTGCACGTCGTGAATCGGGCTCTCGGTCGCTCCGCGAACCCGAGCGGAAGCTCGATGGTTTTGGCGAGGCTCGGCAACGTAAACCGGCCCCCCTCGATTGCGATGGCAGACCTATGGTCCGTCGGGCTCGTTGATGGGAAGGCCAAAGCACCGCTGAGATGTGAAACGACCGGCCTACAACTAAACCCTCTGACCAGCTAGGCCGAGCACCTCCAACCTCGGATTGAAAGACAGCGGACGATGAGAAGCAAGCGGCGATGGTGGAAACGGGTTTTGACAGCGGTGGGGATCGCGCTGGCCGGCGTTCTGCTACTGGCGTGTTGTGTGTATTGGTGGTGGTTTCGGGCGCCGTACGGACGAATCAGCGATGTGGAATACGGTCGGCGAGGCCAAGAGCGGCTGCTGTTGGACGTGTTCCTGCCCCCGCGTCAGAACCGTGCGGCTGTGATCGTGCTCATCAGCGGAAGCTGGAAGTCGAGTCCTGGATCGGTACGCCCTTTCTTGTTCGCTCCGTTCTTGCGTCGCGGCTACACCATGTTTGCGGTCAGACACATTTCGCAACCGAAATGCCTGATTGGCGATATCGTCGAGGATATGCATCGAGCGGTGCGCTTCATCCGACGTCACGCGAGCGACTACGGGATCGAGCCGAACCGCATCGGAGTCGTGGGCGGCAGCTCCGGCGGGCATCTGGCTTTGATGCTCGCCACGTGCGGCGGCCCCGGACGGCCGGAGGCGGACGATCCTGTTGATCGCGAGTCGAGCGCCGTTCAGTGTGTCGCTTGTTTTTTTCCAGTCACGGACCTCTTGAACCTGGAAGGTTCGACCGAGGATCCGGGGGACGGAGGCCCACCGATTCATTTCAAGGAAGGTTTCGGGCCACGTGCAAAAACACTGCCGGAATGGAGAGTTCTGGGGCGTGAGCTGTCGCCCATCTATCACATTCATCCGGGCATGCCGCCGATCCTTATTGTCCACGGCGATGCGGACACGCTCGTACCGCTCAGCCAGTCCACGCGTTTTGCCGAGCGCGCCCGGGCCGCTGGCTGCAAGGTGCGTCTTGAGGTGCGTCCTGGCAAGCCGCACGGCTGGCTGACCATGGTGCTGGAACTGCCCCACTTCGCCGACTGGTTCGACCGGCACCTGATCGGTCCCTCGCTGCCAGGCTCTGCCCGGGATGACGACCACGGCAGGCTGCCTCTGCGGCGGGATCAGGTCGCGGCGGTCGCACGTCGACCCGCGCAGCCCGGCGCGGCCTGGGTCTGGCAATTTTGACTGGCGCGGTCTGGGAAAAGTAGGTAAGATTGCTCCGGGCGGCGGAACAGTCCGCTGCGCAAGCATTCGGAGAC
>JAADHY010000355.1 GCA_013151585.1 Planctomycetota bacterium | reverse complement strand
GAGCCTGAATCCCAAGACGGGGGACGTTCTTTGGCAGTCGGACCCCGTGCCGCGTGCGAAGGAGATCCGAACCTTCTACTTGCCGACCCTGCTGCTTTATGAAAACGTGGTACTTTTCTCGGGGGGCGAAACGGCCGGCCTACAGACCGGAAGTTGGTACGAGACCGGAAAGGATACGCTGACCGCCTTATCGGCCGATACAGGAAAGAGACTGTGGAAGTCGTATCATCCTCCCTCGGGCTACCGATCGCCGGAAGATACACTGGTCGCCGGCGGATTGGTCTGGCTGGGCGAAACGACCAGCGGCCGAGCCAAGGGCGTGTTCAGGGGACTCGACCCGCACACGGGCGAAGTGAAGGTTCAGTTCGCCCCTGACGTCGAAACCTACTGGTTCCACCATCGTTGTTACCGCAGCAAGGCGACCGATCGCTACTTGCTGGTGTCGCGAACGGGCACCGAGTTCGTCGACTTCCGGAACAAGCACTGGGACATCAATCACTGGGTGCGGGGGGCGTGTCTGTACGGCGTGATGCCGGCAAACGGCTTGCTGTACGCTCCGCAGCATCCGTGTGCCTGCTATCTGGAAGCGAAGCTGGTCGGATTCAACGCGCTGTCGGCGAGCCGGCCGAGCTCAAAGCCGGCTCAGCTTACCCCGGCGGAGCGACTTGAGCGTGGCCCCGCCTACGACAACATCGAAACCGTCAACCGTCAACCCTCAGCTCCCAAGCCTCGCCCCTCAGCCGACTGGCCCACCTATCGCCACGATCCGGCTCGAAGCGGCCGCGCCACGACAAAAGTCCCGACATCGCTTCGCACCGCCTGGCAGGCGAAGATCGGCGGCCGGCTGACTAGTCCGGCGATTGCGGACGGTCGCGTTTTCGTCGCGTCGATCGATACCCACACGCTTCATGTCCTGGACATGGACACGGGCAAACCGCTTTGGCAATTCACAGCGGGCGGGCGGATCGATTCGCCGCCAACCGTTTTCGAGGGACTCGTCCTGTTCGGTTCGGCGGATGGTTACGTCTACGCGTTGCGAGCGTCGGATGGAGCGATGGCCTGGCGGTTTCTGGCGGCTCCGGCCGACCAGCGGCTCGTTGCCTTCGAGCAGTTGGAATCGGCCTGGCCCGTGCCGGGCAACGTGCTGGTCTACGACGGGGTCGTTTACTGCGTGGCGGGCCGTTCGATGTTTTTGGACGGCGGCATGCGGTTATGGCGACTGGATGCCAAGACCGGGCGGGTTCTGTCCGAAACGGTCCTCGACGACCGCGATCGTCAGGCCAACAAGGATTTGCAATCCTACGTCAGTTGGCTGAACATGCCGCCTGCTTTGCCGGACGTGCTGTCCTGTGACGGCCGGTACGTTTACATGCGGTCGCAGCCGTTTCACCTGGATGGCACGCGGCCGCCGTTGAAGCCGATGCCCCGCCGTTCGGACGCCGACCGCGGGGCCCCACCCCCGATTCAGCACCAGCAGTACGCTCACCTGTTCTCGCCGACCGGCTTTCTGGACGATACCGGTTGGCACCGCACGTATTGGCTTTACGGCAGTACGTTCGTGAGTGGTTGGTCGGGCTACTATTTGGCCGGCCGAGCGGCTCCGGCCGGACGCATCTTGGTCTTTGATGACACTCACGTGTACGGTTTCGGCCGCAAGCCGAAGTATTACCGATGGACGACGCCCATCGAGCATCAACTGTTTGCCACGACAAAAACGCTGCCGCGATTGACCGACACGGGTGATTCGGAGCGACGCATTTCTGTCGTTCGCGTCGAGAAGTCGAAGAGCCTGAACCCCGCGGGCAAGGCCATCACAGTGGAGGCCTGGGTCAACTCGCACCAGCCGAACGGCGTGATCGTGGCCCGAGGTGGCACAGTGCATGGTTATGCGCTGTACGTGAAAGACGGACGTCCGCATTTCGCGATCCGCGCCGACTCGAAGGTGGCGGTTGTGGCGGCGAAGAAGAAAATTACCGGCTGGTGGTCCCACGTGGCCGGCGTCCTCACGCAACAGAAGCAATTGCGACTGTATGTCGACGGGGAACTCGTGGCTCAGGGACGGGCGACCAGCCTGATCCCGCACGACCCGCAGGAAGGGTTGACGGTTGGCATGGATGAGCAGTCGACGGTCGGCGACTACGGCAGCCCCTTCGGCCTGGACGGGATGATCGATGAATTGCGGATTTACCATCGGGCCCTCAGTCAGACGGAGATTGCGCAGCACGCGGCGGGCGGTAAAGCCGACACGACCGATCTGGTGCTCTATTTCTCTTTTGACTCGAACAAGGCCCAGGACGAATCAGGGAATGGAAACGACGGCACGATCGAGCGGGCCCGGCCCGTCCGTGGCAAAGTGGGCCGAGCCTTTCGCTTTGTGGGGCAGGCGCTACCGGCTCCGGGTTACGTCGTCGAACATCACTGGACCGAGACGGTTCCGATGTTCGTCCGAGCGATGGTGTTGGCGGACGGAACGTTGTTCATCGCCGGTCCGCCGGACCTCGTGGACGAAGAGAAAGCGTTTCGAAGAATCCGCGATCCAGAGGTACAGAAGCAGTTGGTCGACCAGGCGGAAGCCTATGCCGGCAAGAAAGGTGGTCTGTTGTGGGCGGTCTCGGCCGAGGGCGGCCAGAAACTTGGTGAGCTTCGCCTGCCGGCCCCGCCCGTCTTCGACGGCTTGGCCGCGGCCCAAAAGCGTCTGTTTCTCAGCACCATGGACGGCCAAGTGCTTTGCCTGAGCGGAGAATGACCGCCTCCACCACTGCCGTCTCACCGGGTGCGGTCATCAAGAGCAAAAATTACGGACGCAGTTCCCAGCCGTCGGGGAGTTCCGTCTCTTTGGGGACGACGATGATCCCATCGCGGATGATCAGCCCGGCGATCTCGCAATTGGGATTCATCCCGGGGAAGGGCGCGATCCGGACGCCGCGCCCGATGCGGCAGTTCTTGTCGATGATCGCTGTGTCGATTTCCGTTCCTTCGCCGATTTCCAGGCCCGGCCGGCCGGCCGCTCGGTCGGCCTGCCGGTCGGCCGGCGTTTGGTAGAAGTCCGCTCCCATCAGGATCGCGTTGCGAATGACTGCGTTTTTCTGGATGCGGCACCGCAACCCGACCACGCTATTCTCGATCACCGCTCCCTCTTCAATGAAGCATCCGTCGGCGATCAGGCTCCGCTTGACCGTTGCGTTTTCGATGCGCGTGGGAGGCAAAAATCGCGGCCGACTATAGATCGGCCGTCCTTCCGCGACAAACTCAAACGGCGGCGCGGGAGAGGCCAAGGCCAGATTCGCTTCGTAGAAAGCCCGGATCGTCCCGATGTCTTCCCAATAGCCATCGAACAAGTGGACCTGCACGTGCTTGGCCCGGATCGATGCGGGGAAGACTTCTTTCCCGAAGTCCTGGTAGCTCGTCTTCCTCAGCAATTCCACCAGTACGTCGCGATTGAAAAGGTAGATGCCCATGCTGGCCAGGCACTCGCGGCCTCGGCTGGGAATCCCCTGAGCGTCGATCCAGGCCGGGTCGGTGCGAACCATGTCGATTTCGTCATCCGTCTGGGGCTTCTCGAGAAAGCCTTCGACTTTTCCGGTCTCGCTGACCCGCATGATCCCGAACGACGCCGCTTGCTCGCGGACGACCGGAATGGCGGCGATGGTGACGTCAGCCTTCGTCTGCTGATGGGTCCGCATCATGTCGCGAAAATCCATCCGGTAGAGCTGGTCGCCGGACAGCACCAACACATGATCCACCCCCGGCTGCTCCACGTATCGCAACTGCTTGCGGACGGCGTCGGCCGTCCCCTGGTACCAGTCCGTCTCGGCCTCGTCCATCGTCTGTTGGGCGGCCAGAATCTCGACAAACCCACCGTGAAACAAATCGAACTCGTAGGTCTGCCGGATGTGCCGGTGCAGGCTGACGGAGTTGAACTGGGTGAGCACATAGATGCGGTTGATCCCGCTGTTGATGCAGTTCGACAAGGGGATGTCGATCAAACGATACTTGCCGGCCAACGGGACGGCCGGTTTGGATCGGTACCGGGTGAGCGGAAACAACCGCGTTCCTTTTCCTCCGCCGAGGACCAGACAGACACAATTCTTCACCGCAGGCTCCCTGTGGCAAACAGACTTTGATGGGTTGTTCTTTGGAAATACGTCGAGCACCGGCTTGCCGCCCGCGCACTCCATTCGAAACTGAATGGGTTCCCCCCAGAATCGGAAGCGCGCTTGACCAAACGATTCTCACCTCGCGTCAACTCGTCCGACCGCCGTCTTGCATTCTAGCTCGTTTATGTCGAGCTTTCGACCAAAGTGCGCTGAAAACCGTCAGAGCCCCGCCCGATCGATTCAAGCCGGCCGTGGAAGGCTGCGATGTTTCTCTTAAGAAGAAGTCACTCGTTGTGGCTGGCTGTTGTGAACTTCCGTGGCACGTGGGGATCGCCCAGTCGCTGTCGTCGCATCCGACGCGGCTTTCCGAATCGCCTTGCTTCGTGTACCCTCTGACCCAGCCGACCCGAGCGTTACGATCCTAACGCGGCCTACGGCTGCAACCAAAGTGGGCGACATCCGCGGGATGTCACCGGCCGTGGCGGCATAGTCGCACTCGGCAAGTGCGACCCACCAGCATGCGCGCACGGCGCGCGTCATCATGCGGGCAGAGTCCAATCAAGGCGACGATGCGACCAAGGAGGATCGAGGTGACCCAACGAATACTCAGCATTTCGGGATTGCGTGGTGTTGTGGGCGACGGGCTCGATCCGGAGTACTTGGTCCGGTTCTCCGCCGGATTAGGAACGCTGGTGGGCGGCACCGTTGTCTTGACCCGCGACGGACGTTCGACGGGCCCGATGATTCGCCACGCTGTTTTGTCCGGCCTGTTGGCCACGGGGTGCCGCGTGATCGAGGCCGGGATCGCTGCGACTCCGACATGCGGAGTCTTAGTCCAGGAGCTCAATGCCGATGCCGGTCTTCAGATCACTGCCAGCCATAATCCGGTCGAGTGGAATGGGCTGAAGCCGTTTTCGCGCGACGGTTCAGTGTTCGACCAGCAACTCGGCGAGAAACTGATCGCGATTCTTGACGGGGGACAATTCGCTTGGGCGAAGTGGGATCGCGTCGGGCGTGTCGAACGTCTGGAGGATCCGTTCCTTTTGCACATGAACCGGGTTTTGCGGCTCGTTGAAGCGTCGGCCATTCGGCAGCGGCGTTTCAAAGTGGTGTTGGACTGCTGTCACGGGGCGGGCGCTGTCGGCGGACCGAGGCTTTTGCAAGCGTTGGGATGCCGGGTCACTGTTTTGGGAGGAAAACCCGACGGGCGGTTCGAACATCCTCCGGAACCCCTGGAGCAGAACTTGACGGCGCTGGGCGAAGCGGTTTGCCGCGAGCAGGCCGACGTCGGTTTCGCTCAGGATCCGGACGCGGACCGACTGGCTCTCGTCGACGAGCAGGGACGGTACATCGGCGAGGAATTAACGCTGGCGCTCTGCGCTGACTTCGTCTTATCGCGAACACGCGGCCCGCTGGTCGTGAACGGTTCCACCAGTCGCGTCAATGCCGACATCGCCCAACAGCACGGTTGCCCGTTCTACCGGTCGGCGGTGGGCGAGGCGCATGTCGTGGCCAAGATGAAAGAGGTGGGAGCGGTGCTGGGAGGCGAAGGAAACGGAGGCATCATTGAACCGAAGGTCGGCTACGTTCGCGACAGCTTCGTTGGGATGGCTTACGTGCTGGCCGGCCTTGCTCACTCGGGCCGCACGCTGTCCGATTGGGTCGGCTCGTTGCCCAAGTACACGATCGTGAAAGAAAAGCTTACCTGTCCGCGTGAGAAAGCAGCGGAGGCGTGCGACGCCCTGCAAGCCGCTTTTCCGGATGCCTCGGCCGACCGTAGCGACGGACTGCGGCTGGATTGGCCTGACCGATGGGTCCAGGTCCGCGCCAGCAATACCGAACCAATTCTCCGGATCATCGCCGAGGCGCCCGACGCCGATGCCGCCCGATCGCTCTGCTCAAACGCTATGGAGTGGGTCCGGCGAGCGATCGGATCGAGCAGCTCGACCGAGTGACGGACCGCCACAGACGCAGCCCGGCCGACAACGACGTTCCGCCGCGACTAGACCTGAGCGGTCGCGATCCGTTCCTCCGCGAGAACTCCTACAACCGGCCCTTTTTGGAAACGCGCCCAACTGTCCGAGTGATCTGATCCCGCGCGGGCCATCCGCCAGCGAGCTACTCTTGAGGGACGACCGAGACAAGCCACTCCGCGCGCCGAGTCCGCTTCTGCTCTTATGTCGCTCCGGCGTGCGGAGTCAGCGGTGTCAGGACAGCGTTCCGAGAATCCGTTCCGGTCGCGCGTTAGTATCGCTTCGCTTCGCGCGACAGGCCGCGTTCAAGGCGTCAGGATGTCGACAGATCAAACGCTCCAAATCTGGCTTCTCACCGGGCTCGGCATGCTGCTGGCCGCGGCGATCGGTTTTGCTGGCGGTGTGCTTTACGAACGAACCAGTCTGCGGCGACTGGCCCGTCGGACGCATCGTCACGCCACTCGGTTGTTCTCTTCGCTGCTCGGACAATTGGACCTGTTGACCGATGTCTCACAAGCTCTCGCCGCCGCCAGCCAGCTCCGGCTGGCTTCGCGGCAGATCGGCGAACTGGAAGCGTGCCGGACACGGCTTCTGAAAGCCTTGACCGCGATCTTGGAACGCCAGAAGAACGACGGCCAGACCGCCTCGCATTTGGCCCTCAATCCGCCCTCTCGTAACCGGAAACACCGTCCGACTCCAATCAAATGGGCTTCCGTGCCCGATTCCGGCCAGGATGAGTTCGACGAGCGCTGTGAGGCGATTGCCAAAAATGTGGCCTTGTTGATCGAATCCGCTTCGGCCGGCGAGCCGCGTGGCGGAGTGCTATTGGTGCGCGTCGACCGGGTCCAGCAATTGAGAAAACGGTTTGGTCCGACGGCTGCAGCCCAGTTTGTGCGCAAGGTCGGCGAGCTTGTTGCCGGAGCCGTCCGGCCCGGCGATTTTGTGGGAGAATACGCCGAACACACGTTCGTAGCTCTATTCCCCGGTGTCGACCTTTGCGAGGGAAAGCAGTTGGCGGACGCCATCCGGCGTTCAATCCGCCAATATCACTTCCATCTGAACGAGAGCGGCCCGGAAGTGCTCGTCACCGCAAGCCTGGGCTACGCGCAATGCTTGCCCGAGGACCAGCCCGACTGGGTCCTCAACCGCGCGCAACACGCCTTGAGCCGGTCGGAACGCCGCGGCCGCAACCAACTGCACATCTGCGACGGAACGCGGTTGACTCATTGTCCCGTGACATAGCCGCGCGACGATTTGCCTTTCACCTCCTTGCAAATTCCCGGCCGCGTTCCGCCGCACAAGAGAGGCCCGCCACTTCCCTTGCGCTTAGTCGTGGCGCAGAGGGGGTTGTCACGTTTTCCGTCATCGGATAACATCCAAGAAGCATCAGCGCGCTATCCGGCGCGTTGATCCTCTTTACCTCCTGCCTGCGACATATCATCCGTGTCGTAAACGGAGTGCAATCGGTGCCCGGCGGGCGGATCGATTCGCAGCATCGTCGCCTGACCGTGACGGCTCCCCGCACAGTTCTTTTCGATGGATGGGATTTTCATGAGTAGGAATCGATCTTTTCGCGCTCTGGTCCTGTTGAGCGCCGCGTTGGTCTTGTGGGTCGCCACGTCGATCTTCGCCGGGCGACTGTCGGGCCCGGCACCGGAAGATGCGGTCACGACGAAGCTCGTCTGCCGCATGATCAGCCGCTACCACATCAGCCGGCATCCGATCGACGACGAAATTTCGCAGAAGTTACTCCAGCGGTACGTCGAGGACCTCGATCCCAACAAACTCTATTTTTTGCAGTCAGATATCGACGCCATGCAACGGTATCGCAACGAACTGGACGACCTGCTGAAGGCGGGCGACGTTCGGTTCGGTTTCGATACCTTCAACCTCTATTTGGAGCGATTGAACGAGAAGATCGATTTGGCCCACAAGCTGATCGACGCCAAACACGATTTCACCGTCGACGAGACGCTGGTGGTCGACCCCGACGTGTTAACGTGGGCCAAGACGCCAGAGGAATTGAACGAGCGATGGCGAAAGCGGATTAAGTACGAATTGTTGCTGAAGAAACTGGACGGCACGCCGCTCGAGAAGGCCCGGGAAGAACTGCATCGGCGGTACAAGAACATCCGGACGATGATGAGCCAGACGGAGGACTTTGAGAAGCTGGAGACCTATTTGACGGCGCTGACTCACTGCTTCGACCCTCACTCCAGCTACATGTCGCCGCAATCTCTGGAAGAATTCCGGATTGCCATGGAGCTGAGTTTAGAAGGCATCGGAGCTGCTCTGCGATGGAAGGACGGCTACACGGTCGTTGAGCAGATCATTCCGGGCGGGGCGGCCGATGCCGACGGCCGACTGGAAGTAGGCGACAAGATTGTTGCCGTGGCTCAGGGCGAAGACGGAGAGTTCGTCGATGTGGTCGAAATGAAACTCACAAAAGTGGTTCGCCTGATCCGCGGCAAGCGCGGCACCGTCGTCCGGCTCCGCGTCAAGAAAGCCGACACAGGAGAAACCAAAGAAATCGCTTTGGTCCGACAGCGGATCGAACTCCACGAGCAGGAAGTCAAAGGCGAGATTCTGCCGCCGAAACGAACGAACGGAAAACGGATTGGCGTCATTCACATCCCGTCCTTTTACCGCGACTTCCGCGGCGAACAAAGTGGGCGCGAAGACTTCAAGAGTGCGGCTCGGGATTTGGAACGCGTGCTGCGGAAGTTCCAGCAGGAAGGCGGCTTGGACGGCCTGATCATCGACCTGCGCTTCAATGGCGGCGGTGCCCTCAGTGAAGCCATTGAGGTCACCGGCCTCTTCATCGACGACGGCCCTGTCGTGCAGGTCAAGAACGAATACGGTCGGATCAAGACCCACCGTGATCCTATTCCCGACTCGCTTTACAAGGGGCCGTTGGTCATCGTGACGA
>JAADHY010000468.1:9135-10909 GCA_013151585.1 Planctomycetota bacterium | reverse complement strand
ATCAGCGCATGTTGATCGGGCCTCGCCCAGACGATTAGTTCGCCGGGCCGTTCTCCGCTGAGAATCTTCACGCCCTGCAAGTCGACCGGCTTCGGAGCGGCCTTCGCCGGCGGCTTGCCCTTTTTCTCCGTTTCTGAGGGCTTCTGCGCGGGAGCGGCCGAACCAATCGAAAGCCGCATGCGACCGGCTTCTGAGATCATCCGCTCCAGAAGGCTCCGCACGCGTTCCAACTTCGACGGAACGACCCGGTAAACCACGATCTGATAGGTGTCGCGTTCTTCCTGCGACTTCTGCAATTCTTCCAGCGTCTTCTTGATGGTCTCGTGGTCTTTCTGCGAGGCCATCACGATCAAACGCTGGCCTTCTTGGTCCACCGTGATCTGGGCGTATGGAAGAAGCCGGGTGAGGAATTCGGAAAAGCCGTTCGGCAAAGGCGCTTCGAGCGGGTAGATGCGGACTTGCCGCGACCCGGTTTCCTCCGGTCCCCCTTGCAGCTCGTCGAGAGATTTCTTGATGGCCTGCTGCGTCGAAGCGGAAGCCCAGACCAGCAGCCGCTGGCTCTCCTTGTCGTAAACGATATTGGCGTCGGGATGAGCCGTCTCGAAGACGCTCATCAAGCTATCGACATCAATTCCGGCAACGGAGTACGCTCGGAGCTGTCCCTCTTCGTAGCCTTTGCCCTCGCCCTTCAGTTCAGAGATGATGCCGGCGATGATCTTGTGCTGGTCGGGCCGAGCCCAAACGGCCAACTCGCCGCGCGTCGCATCCGCGATCACCTTCACGCCATACAATTCCGGGACCGTCGCGCCGGCCGCCAATTCCTTGCCTTCGGGCGGCAAAAGACCGCGAGCACGAAGCCGAGCGATCTGTCTGGCCGAAAGGCGAGCCAATTTGGCCGGGCTGATCCGCGGACGCACGGTCTGGCTTGCCGTCTCGGATGATTGCCCGACCAGGCTGTCGAGCAGCCATTTGATCTGCTCCACCTGGGTTGTGCCGACGCGATAAATCACCAGCTTCGGCGGCTCACCGCTTGCGGCCGACTTTTCGATCTCTTCCAGTGTCGCCTTGATTTTCTCCTGATCGGCTGGGACCGCAAAGGCGATCAGACGCATCCCGGCCGTGTCGATTGTGACCTGCGCCTGAGGCACGATTTTCTCGAACAGCGCGGCCGCGTCATCCGGAAGCAACACGCTGAGCGGATACACCTGAATCTTCGGTGCGTTCGGCCCTGTCTCGGCCTTTTGAAGCTGGTCCAACAGCGACTGAATCGTCTGTTGCTGCGTGGTATCTCCGACCGCCACGAGGCTCTTCGTTTCTTCGTCCAGAATCAGCCGGGCGGCTGGGACCAGCTCCTTCAGCAGCTCGACGGTGGTTTGCGGATCGAGCCGGCCGAGCCGATACAACTGCAATTTGCGCCCTTCGCCTTCGGCGGCGGGGGCCCGCCCCATTTGTTTCAGAGCGGTCTGGACGATTTGGTGCTCGTCTGGCGTGGCCCACACGACCAGTTTGCCCGTTTCGGCGTCAATGCGCAAACGAGCGTCGGGCACGGCCAGCTCCAACATGGATTCCAAGCGGCGGGCATCACTCGATTTCAAGCTGCCAGCGCTGAGCGAATAGACTTGTAGCCGCGGTCGTTTGTCCGGCGGATGGGCCGCCTCCATTTGTTCCAAGACTTTCTTGATGACGGCGTGATGAGCCGGAATAGCGTAGGCAGTGATCTGCTGGGTCTTCGAGTCCACGACCATTTTGACGTCCGGCACGAGCATGCGGACGA
>JAADHY010000468.1:0-9041 GCA_013151585.1 Planctomycetota bacterium | reverse complement strand
TTCTTCGGCACCGGCATCGACTCGATGACCTTGGCGATCGTTTTGATCAAACCGGCCCGGTCCGTGACCAGCACTTGGTTCGTCTGCGGCAGCGGAACGCACTTCCCATACGGCCCCAACAGTGGCGTCACTTCTTTAGCCACGTCTTCCGGTTTGCGTCCCTGCAGCGGGAAAAGCACACTGACCAGCTCGTATTGGCCGCGTTTGTCCAATTCGTCCAGCGAAATGCGCGGAATGACGCCTTCCGGGTAGCCCTTGCGCAAGTCGACTAGCCGAAGCATCCGCTCGCGTCGGATGAGCGTAAAGCCTTTCGGCAAGAGAACGCTATTGAGCAAATCGATGGCCTCGGTCGGCGTATACTCGCGCGTGTCCGAGTAGTTGAACGTGCCGGGAGGTGGGGCGTCCATCACCAGAGACAGGTCCGCCTGCTGAGCGAACCACTCCAAGACATCGACCCACCGCTGATAACGGAAGTTGAAACGCAGCTTCCGCTGAGTCGGTTCTTCTCCCTGCGGAGAAGCGGATGCCGGCTTCGGCGTCGGAGTGGCCGCCGGTGTCCGTTCCGGCTTACTGGTCGGCGCAGTCGGTTTCGCGGCTGGCTGCGCCGAAGGTTTTGTTTCCGGTTTCGCTTGCGTTTCGGCTGCCGGCTTTTCGACCGCCGGTTTCGCGCTTGCTCCCGGTTTCGGCGTCTCGCTTTTCGACTCGGCGGCGCTGGCCGACGGCTGCGATTCGGCTGCTCGAATGTTTTCTCGCAACGGCGATCCAGCCAAAACCGCGATCGCCAGCGCAGCGGTCAGAACGCAGGCTCTCTTCGTCCCCGGACGACGGAACCAAATTCTTCGATGCCCGCTCATCGTTCTTGCTCCAAAAACAGTCAGCTTCACAGCGGCGTGTCTCAGTTGCTCAGTGTCTCTTCTCTCACAATCGCCTCAATCGCGGTCGGACGGACGGCAGTCCCTACCGGATCGAGTCCTGCCGATCCCACCCCCTGGCCCCGGCCCCGCAGGCATCAATGGGAAATCGCCCCAAAAGGGGCGTGACACCTGCCAAATCTCAGGTGGGAATACTCCAGGAAGTCCGGGCCGGCCTGACCGATGCGCCAGTGTGCTGCAACAGACGCACTACGGCCCGCTCGGGCCGCGACCGTGTCCAATGCCTCTGCCCTGCCGGGGGCTTACCCGTCTTACACTGCGTGGACCGTTGGATCGTTGCCCCCCGTGTGTCCCTGAAGCCCTACTTGGGCCGCAACAATTCTCTAGATACCGCGGTTACTCTAAGTATCGCCATTTATGACGCAATCCAGCACAGGGCGATCCATTCTGCCGAAGGTACCATAAAATCCGGTCGGTAGCGGTTTTGCGGAAATTCACGGGCGGAGGACCTTCGCGCGTCGAGCCGATTCCAAGGCGGGAGGAACTAGGCGGGACACGTGCGGGCTCCGCACGCGCAGCAGGTCAGTTTCAAACGTGGTTTTTCGACGCACACCATCCGCAGGACCGGCAGGAAAGCTCCTTTCCAGCCTCTAATTGATCTTACCCACGCGTTCGTGCGAAAGCTAGAAGAAATTCGTTCGGTCGGGCAAAACCCGCCGAACCGTTCCAGCCGCACGTGAGACGGCGAAAGTCCGCTGAAGTTGCCGGCGGCGAGGTGAGCAGCGAGGGTTCTCAGGACGGCTCGAATCTTCTCGTCGTTTCCGTCGGTTCAAAACAACCTGCGACGAGGCGGGACTGGGATTCTCACGAGTGAAGATCGCTCAACGTGAGGCCCAGAAACGTCGATACATGATTATGGAGTGGCCTCGGCCGCCCGTTTGGCCGGGCTTCAGTGCCAACAACGAGGGTCACCGTAACTTCCAGCCAGACAAAGATGTCCTTGACTCTCCCTTTAGGGTCGGGTACCATTGGTTTCCGGAGAGGATGTCATTCCTACCTCTACGACCGCACACTAGATTCCTTCCTTTAGCGGTCGAAAGGGCTCCACGGAGGAGCGGCGAAAGGCTCGCCGGGGGTGTGGTCGGGCACCACCGGCGCAGCAAGCTCATAAATGAGGGACAGGCCTGACAGCCGTCGGGTCATGCGATGGATACTAAAAAGGGGGGCTGCTTCTGGCAGTTGCCCACCACCCGAGACCGACCATCCCGCCAAACTGAGACCTGCCTATGTCAACCGCTGAGATTCTACCGAAGGACCGCACCCGGGTCAGATACCGTGCGCTAGGGGCCAAAGAACTCCAGAGAGCTCGTGAGGCATTGGCCTCGGAGGGGCGGCTGGATTTGTTCGCCACAGAGCTGGGATACGAGACGGAGGAGGAAGCCTTCCGTGCCGTCGGGGAAGCGTTGGGGTTGCGCTTCATCGACCTCTCGCAAGTCGAGGTCGACCGCGACCTGCTTCAGGAGTTCCCCAGCCGAGTGATTCACCGGCATCATGTGTTCCCGATTCGCCAAGAGCGTGGGAACCTGGTAGTCGCGACCAGCAATCCGTTTGATCTGGCCGCTATCGATGCGGTCACGGCAGCGACCGGGCGAAGCGTCACACCGGTCGTCGTGATGCCCGACGAGCTGGACAAGCTGATCAAGTCGCATCTGGGCGTGGGGGCGGAAACGGTCGATGACCTGTTGGCTCAAAGTGAAGAGCAATCGGGCGAAGGCGTCGAAATTCTTGACGAGGTCGATTTCGACGGTTCGGAAGACGCCGAGCAAGCTCAACAAGCCTCGGTCGTTCGGCTGGTCAATGAGATTCTTTGCGAAGCCATCGAGGCGCGCGCGAGTGACATCCATTTGGAAGCGCAGCCGAGCGGTATGAAGATCCGCTACCGCATTGACGGGGTGCTCCAAAAGCAACCGACGCCACCGGCCATCAATCGGTTTCAGGCCGCCATCGTCAGCCGCTTGAAGATCATGGCCAAGATGAACATTGCGGAAAAACGAAAACCGCAAGATGGCCGGATCAAGTTGAAGGTCAAAGGGCGCGAAATCGATCTGCGAATTTCCATCATCCCGATGATCAACGGCGAAGGGGTGGTGATGCGGATTTTGGACAAGGACGCGATGTCCTTTTCCCTGCGCGACCTTGGTTTGGAGGCGGATTACTACGAGCGTTTCCGGGAGCTCATCGATCGGCCCCATGGAATCATCCTCGTCACCGGGCCTACAGGGTCTGGCAAGACGACGACGCTTTACAGTTGCTTGCTGGAAATCCACGACGAAGAAACCAAGATCATCACCACGGAAGACCCGATCGAGTACCAACTGGAGGGCATCAATCAGATCCAAGTCAATCCGAAGGTGGGAGTCACGTTTGCCTCCAGCCTGCGAGCGATATTGCGGCATGACCCGGACGTGATTCTGGTCGGCGAGATTCGTGACTTGGAAACAGCGATCAACGCCATTCAAGCCTCGCTCACCGGGCACTTGGTTTTCAGCACGCTGCACACCAACGACGCCGCCACCGCGTTCATTCGGATGATCGATATGGGGGTGGAGCCGTTCCTGGTGAGCAGTACGGTTGAGGGGGTCATGGCCCAGCGGCTGGTGCGGACTCTGTGCCGAGAGTGCCGGCAGGCGTACATGCCCAGCGCGGAAGAGCTTCCGGAAGATTTCTTGATCGACGAGTTTATCGCGTCCGGGCGGCCCTTATATCGGGCGGCGGGATGTCGCCATTGCCGCGAGACGGGCTATCGAGGCCGGGTCGGTATCTTTGAGCTCTTGGTTCCCGACGAAAACATCCGCCATCTGGCGAGCGAAGGGAAATCGTCGACGGTGATCCAGCAGGCGGCGATCGCCAACGGCATGAGGACACTGCGTCAGGACGGCTGGTTGAAGGTTCTGCGCGGTCAGAGCACGATTGAAGAGGTGCTGCGAGTCACCAAGGCGGATTGACCAATTCACGACCAGTCACCGACGGGACGTTTCTTCGGGTTGCCATGACGCAACCCATCGGCACCCAGGTTTTCCACGGCGTTGGGGTCTCCGGAGGCACGGAAGGAGTGGGGACCCGGCCAGCTTTGTAGAAGCATGCCGGAATTCGCTTATACAGCTCGCAAACCGACCGGCGAAGACGTGGCCGGAGTCATGACCGCTGCCAGCAAGCGCGAAGCCCTCGCGATGCTGAAGGAGCGGTCGCTGTTCCCGGTGCGGGTCGAGACGGCTCGCCGCGACCTGTCCGCCTGGCGGCTGACCCAACGCATCAAACGCGACCTCATCGCCACCAGCCTCACCCAGCTTTCCGACCTGCTGAATAACGGCGTGCCGCTGCTTGGTGCGCTGGACGTGCTTTGCGAGCAGGCGACGCACCCAGCCCTCAAAGAAGTACTGGCCGACGTCCGGAACCGGGTTGCCGAAGGAGCGGGGCTGGACGAAGCGTTCTCAGCTCACCCACAGGTCTTCGACGAACTGACCGTCAGCATGGTCCGGGCGGGCAGTGAAGGCGCCTTCCTGGAAGATGCCTTGAAGCGCACGGCCGATTTCATGGAACTGCAGCAAGAACTGCGGAGCCGGGTCGCCGGAGCGATGGCGTATCCGGCTTTCCTGGCCATCGCAGGGACGCTGGTTACAATCGTCCTGATCGTTTTCTTCGTGCCTAAGTTTGCGGAGCTGTTCGATCAGTTACGAGCCGACAACGCATTGCCCACGCCAACCATTACGCTTCTATGGCTGAGCGACTTCCTCGGCCGGTACGGAGTGCTGGTCGCCATGGCCTTCGTAGGGCTTATCTATGCGATTCGACGGTGGATGCAGACCGATCAGGGCCGGACGATTGTCGATCGATGGAAAATCCAGTTGCCGATTTTCGGAACGATTTTCCTGTACGGAGCCATTTCCCGGTTCTGCCGGGTTTTGGGAACACTGCTAAAAAACGGCGTACCTCTGTTGAAGGCGTTGGCCATCAGCAGCCAGTCGGCTGGCAACAAGCTGCTGGCCGACGCGATCAACGAATCGGCTCAGAACATTTCAGCCGGGGACGCTTTGTCCAAACCTCTGGCGGCCTGCGGCCTGATTCCAAAGCCGATTATGGCGATGATCACGGTGGCTGAAGAATCCAACAACCTGGAAAACGTGCTGATCAACGTGGCGGATGGCCTGGACCGCAAAGTCTCGCGCCAGCTCGATCTGATGGTTCGGATGATTGAGCCTGTGTTGCTTCTGGTGATGGGCAGCGTGATTTTGTTCGTCATCGTAGCATTGCTCTTGCCGGTGTTCGAGATGAGTGCGACACTGGGTTAGTGTCAGCGCGTTGGGAGATGCGTAGCGTGCGCGGATGTTGGTCGAAAATCGCAAGTCGTTGTAGTCGCAACGCGCCAGCGTGCGGCCCCGTCGGTTGGGCGATCGGAGGTTAGCGCCTTCCGTTTGCCCAATCTGGTTGCGGCCGCACACCGAGTTGGAAAAAGTAAAGGGCGGACGCGGCAGATTTGGAAATAACATACAGTCAGATCGAATGGTCTCAGCAACGGACCGTTTAGATCCCGGAAATGAAACACACGAAACCTCACGACGGAAAGGAGAGGGGAACATGAAAACTTTCAAACGAAAAGAATCCCGACGCCAACGGCGGCGAGCTGGCTTCACGTTGGTGGAGCTGCTCATCGTGATGGCGATCCTGGTGCTTTTGGTCTCGCTGGTCGGACCAAGGCTTCTGGGAAGCAAGAAGAAAGCCGACATCGGGGCGGCCAAGACGCAGATCGGTTTGTTCGAAGCGGCGCTGGAGCGATTTGCGCTGGACATGGGACGTTTTCCGACGACGGAGGAAGGTTTGCAAGCTTTGATCACGCCGCCGTCGTCCGAGGGGCTCGATGCCGGCCTGACCGGGACCGGGGCGATGAACGATCTGGGGACGTCGGACTTAGGGGCGGCACCCGGTACTTCTTCGACTGGGGCGAGCTCTTCCGCCGCGTCCAAGTGGGACGGTCCTTATCTGCGAAAAAACGAGATCCCGCTTGACCCCTGGGGCAACCCATACCAGTACGAGTACCCGCCGACACATGGGACCGGCGATCAGCCAGACATCTGGTCTCTCGGCCCGGACGGCCAAGATGGCACCGACGACGATATCACGAACTGGGGCAGCGCAGCGGGCGGAGCGGAAGGCGTCGAAGGCATGGACAACCTGGGGAACATGCCTGGAGGAGAGCAGCCGCTCGCTCCTGAATTGCCCCCGCAATAAGCCACTGAGTCATGGCGGCTGGGCGAATGGCATCCCGACGGCCGGCCACCGGCTACACGTTGTTTGAGTTGTTGCTGGTTCTGGCGCTGCTCAGCCTGATCATCGGACTGGGCTGGCCGGCGATGCGCAGGGCGCTGATCAAAGCGGAAATGCGAGACGCCGCCCGGCAGGTCCGGGTCGAGCTGGCCAAGGCGCGTCTAGAGGCAATCCGCAGAGGCACGCCGATGCAGTTCCGCTTCCAGCTCGGCGGTCGGCAGTTTCTCGTCGGGCCTCTTTGGGCCAGCAGTCGCGCCACGCTGGATCAGACGGCAGGAACCTTGTCTTCGGAAGTCGGATTCGCTTTGGCCGACGGTGCTGCGACATCGCCCGGTTTCAGTGCCGATGTCGGCTTCAGCGACGATTTCGCCCCCATACCGTCGGCCTCTCTCGCTGACCAAGCCGCCGACGGGACTCGCGTTTCGACCGAGGACGCCGGCCCTTTGATCCGTTCAAGGGTCCGGCGACTGCCCGAAAAGGTTTTCTTCGCCGATCCGCGTCAGGAAAGGTTCCAGCGGACGACGAGTCTCAGTCCCGGCGTGGTGGCGGCGGCGCGTGACAGCTCCACCGGCTCACCGCTCGGCGTCACCGCACGTCTGGATCAACCTGGTCTCGACGACAGCCGTAACCGCCTGCGCAACGGCGTTTCGCCCGCCTCGACCGACTCAGCCACCTCTGCCCCCTTGACAGGCTCGATTGACGAGCCCCTGATCGAAAGCGACACCCAGGCCGAGCCGATCGGCGAATGGTCCTCGCCCGTTGTTTTTCGGCCGAACGGGCAAACCGAGAATTTGCACATTCGTTTGCGTGGTCCGCGCGGCTACCAGATTGACCTTTACCTGCGCGGCCTGACGGGCGAAGTTCACATCGGTCCCCTTCGACGGGAGGTTCTGCCATGAAACGGCTAGCCGTTTGCCGACCGACCGGGGACCGAAGCCGACAAACCGTCGCTTCGAGCTTCCCACCGGGATTCTCGCTGATGGAAGTGTTGCTGGCCACGGCGATCCTCCTGGGAAGCGTAATCGTGATCGGTGAGCTGATCGGCATTGGGCGTCGCCATGCGGAATCTGCTCGTGAGCTGGCCAAGGCTCAACTGCTGTGCCAAAGCAAGATGAACGAGCTGTTGGCGGGGGCCGCGTCGCTGGAAGGGGTCGACGCCGAGTTGCTGGAAGAGCCGGAGACAGAACAGCCGATCCCGGAAACATCGTCGGCGGACTCCGAGTCGCCGGAATCGGCCGCGCCGCCCGGTGCGTTGGCTTGGTGGTATTCGGTCGAAGTCCTCGACGCCGCCCATCCGGCCCTGGCCGCTGTGAGAGTGACTGTCTGGAAAGCCCAAGACGAAGAGTCCAAACGGCGATACGTTTATTCGATGGTGCGCTGGATGCCCGCATCGCGCTCCGGTGAAGGATTCTCGACTGACAACATGGTGTTCGGTGGTCTTTGATGAAACGTTCGTGCCCAATGTGGAATTGGCCCCGATCGAAATGATGTCCTGACTCGCCGACGGAAGCACCTGCTCTTGTGCCATGGCCCCCGTGCTTTGTCACAGCGAAAGCGAGAGAAGGGACGAGTGAGCCGACGCGCCAGCCGCGCGAGAGGCCGTCCGACCCGACGCTAGCGCATGCGGCTCGTCACTCCAGAGAATTACACTGTGACAAATCACTGGCTAGAGCGGCGCCCAAAAAGGCCCGAGATCGTGAGCGGCCGATGAAACGATCGGAATCGAGACAAACTGGATTGGCCGACCCCGCCCGGGACGGATTGACGCTCGTGGAAATGCTCATCGCCATGGTGCTGATGGCCACCCTGTTGGCCGGCGTTTGGAGCCTCTCGCACATTTTCACGCGATTGTTCGCGAGCGGCACGCAGGTGGTCATCGAAGCACAGCTTGTCCGCTCGCTGCTCGCTCAGATCAACAGCGACCTTCAAGCCGTTGTTCCCATTTCGTTGGAGGACCGTCCCTCGGGCTCACGCACGGCGGCCCTCTCGACAAACTCCCCTCCGACGGTTCCCGGAGTAGTGCCGCCGATAATGTCGGGACAGGCCGTCTCGACCGATGGATCAGGCTCGACGGCCTCCATCGGAGTCACTGTCGAGTTTCTCACCTCTTCCTCGCTGCCCCACTTTGGGTTGGTAGGGACGGAAAAGGCGCTTTACGTTTCGGTCTTGCAAGCGGCGGCTCCCTCCGTGGCCGAACAGCTCGCCTCGGAAGAAGAGGCCGCGTTCGGCGGTGAAACGCTCGCAGAGCCTTCTTTCGTATCCGCGGCCACCGACGGAGCAGCGTCCAACTCGGACCTCGAGGCGGAGCGACTAGACGAAGAGCCGCGGCGACCGGCGTACGCGCCTGAGTTGCGGATCGTTGCATACAGCTTTCGCGATCCGACCGACACGACGGCCGGCGGTCTGCCGCTGCCGGCCGGTCTGATCCGGCGTGAGGTCCCCTGGGAGTTTGCTGCCAATCTGTTGCAGGCGGCGACCGCGGCTCCAGAGACGCCTTCCCTCGCTGCCGATTTCAACGACGTCTCCATCGTGGGACAAGCGACTGACGTCGAGATGACAGCCGATCTGACAGACGAACTGGAAGACCTCGATCCTGAACAAACTTTTGGAGGCAAAGGCACAACGATCGTCCCGGAAGTTGTCGGCGTCCAGTTCCGCTACTTCGACGGTCAAAGTTGGAAGACAAGTTGGAACAGTTTGCAGACGGGAACGCTACCGGTGGCCGTCGAGGTGACGCTGCAGGTTCTGACGGCAGAGGAATTAAAGAAGCTGCGTGAATTGACCGGCGAACCGACCGAAGAGGATCAGATGGGCGCGTTGCCGCCCATCGAGTCACCTCAGATCAGC
>JAADHY010000112.1 GCA_013151585.1 Planctomycetota bacterium | reverse complement strand
CGGTCTCGAGGTCCGTCGTGGCGGAACTGAATGACGTGGCGGGGGCCATCGGAGCCGTCAGCCAGTCTTACCGGTATTTCGGTCTGCGCAAATGGGGCCACGCTTGGATTCGAGGAGGCTGTTACTACGACCAAAGAGACATATGCGACTGCCAGCCGATTGTGGATATTGCTCCCACAGGCGGCCAGCATGGGGAAGGCGGAACCGCATCGGCTGCAATTACCGTTTCTCCTGCGACACCGGCCCCGGCGCCTCCGACGCCTGCTCCCGCCCCGTGTCCTGAGCCCTGCGAACGATCGCAGCCCTCTCCGGCTGAGCCTCCTTGCCCACCGTGCGAGCACCAGACGTCCGCTCAGTCAGAGCCTGTCGCGCCTCACGGGACCAAGGCGCCTGAGCCGACGCCCCACGCCAAGCCTGAACTAACGACGCCACCTCCCGCTCAACCGCTGCTTCAACCGAAGCCCGAGCAAAGTTTGCCGCCGGTACCGTCGACGGTGTGAGGTTCATCTTCGGGTGCGTTCGGCCATAACCGGCCAACGAATTCTGCCGGAAGCGCACTCCTCAACGGAGCCAGACACGAGGCGCGATGTTTTCTTGAACATCGCGCCTTTACACTTTGTTTCCGTCTCTTGACATCGCTTGTCGCCTTTTCACTACCAACCCATAGAAAACGCAGATTTTTTCTCGAAGGGGTCTTCTGCTCCAAGATGTAACGCCGCTTTGGGTTACACCGCAAGTGCCGACACGGGGCTCGCCTGCAACGCCGATGTTGCCGTCCGGCCACAGGACAACTCGGCACGCGGTATGCGTGTGCGTATCCGAGCGATCGAGTGGGGGCGAACGCCAAGACCGTTCGCTCGTATCCTGACAGTGTGTTGCCACCAGGCAACCTCATTGCAGCATTCGCAGGTGCGTTCGCGACCGGATGAAGGTGAGAGAGCATCCGGGGGGAGCCGGCCCGGCCGGCTCGCAAAGCGAACCATTCCTGAGTCCCAGGGGCTGCCGTTCGCGGCGGCAGCCCCGAGTCAACAGGTCTGGCCCATACTGGGTCAGATGGCGGATAGAAACTCCTGCAGGAGCTCGAGGCGAGGCGAGCAGTGCCGTATGGCCAGCGGCGTTGCGTTGAATTGGGGGAGCAAGGAAGTTCCCTGTGCCGATCCGGCAACAACCTCGGCGGCCAACGAGGTGTTGTTGGTGCGGTCCTTCGGGAGACGCTCAGGGGGATCGGCGCTGGCCAGAAAGGGCGCGGAGGGACTCGGAGGGGTATTCCGGTGACGGTGCAAGTCGGCTTGTTGGCTCGCCAGCCGGAATCATGTCGAATTGTGGTTGGTTTCCTATCGGGCGTTTTTCAGAAAGGAACTCAGACGATGTTGCGCAAGCTCTACAATGATGAATTCGGCTTTGTCATTTCGGCCGAGTTGGTGTTGGTTATGACGATCGCCGTTTTGGCGATGGTCGTCGGGCTGACGGCTGTCCGCGATGCGGTCGTCAACGAACTGAATGACATTTCGCACGCGATTGGCGCCGTCTCGCAGACCTACAACGTGACCGGCTTGCAGAAAGCCAAGGATACCGGCAAGCCCCACGCCAGCATTAGCGGCTTCGGCTTCAACGACGACACCGATGAGTGCGATTGCAAGATCATCGAGTACGTGGATGTGTGCGGCAAGGATGATCCCAGCACGGGCGTTGACGAGTAATCTCGGAATCTGCCAGCAGGCCTGATTGGCCTAAAACACGTAATGAGGCTCCGAGTGGCTGCGCGAGACGCGCGAACCTCGGAGCCTTTTTTGCGCGCCGCTCCTGGGAGTCCCGCCTCCTTTTCCCGTGCCCTTTGCGCTTGTCACAGATATTCGGTCAGCAGTTCGCGACTGGGGCGAGAGATGACGACTTCCGAGACGAGCAGGCCGCGGGTGCGAGCCTCTTCGGCCGCCGCCTGCATGGCTGCCGTGACGTCGGCGACAGTTCCGGTCATCAACAGGAGCCCCTTGCCACCCAACGCCATTGCGACGTGGATGCGTAGCAAGGTCACACGAGCCGCTTTGGCGGCGGCATCGGCCGCCGCCAAAATGCTGGTCCCACTGAAGGTCTCCAACACTCCCAGGGCGCCTGGCGTTTGGCCGTCCAGGACGACCGACTGCCCCAGCGCGGGAAAGACCCCTTCATGTACGTTCGGCACAATCAGGTGATCGATGATCGCTTCCGGAGCAGCCGTCAGGCCGACTTGGATCGCCGCTTGGACATCACTGACCGAACCACCGAGCACGATCAAATACTTGCCCGAACAGATGGTCCGCGCAATCAACAGCTCGACTGAAGCGGCCTTTAACATCTCGTCTTCGATCTGGTATCCGATCGCAATACTCGAGAGCTCGATGGCCCCAATCGCTTTCGGAGCGGTCATTCCGATTCCTTTTATTCTTTGGCCGATTCCAAAATCGGGTCTTGTCCCTCAACAATAACGCTCGTCCCGGCGGTCAGCGCTCAATCCAAACAACGCCATCCTCGATCGCTGTAACCGTCCCGTCGATGGAGGCGTGGACCGGAGCCCCCAACGCCGGCTTGCCGTCGTTGATCGGTGGTCGTCCCACGACCTGCCCCTGGGTCACTTTTTCCCCCACCCGTACGACGGGCTGGCACGGAGCCCCGATGTGTTGTTTCAGTTTGATCCCCACCCGGACAGCGGGCAGCAACTCTTCCCGAAGCGGTCCGACATTGCGGAACTGTTTCAGACCCAACTTTTGCATCAACCGCGACGTCGGCGCCTTGCGGTTCCTCAGATGACGGTCCGCTCGGCCCGGGTCAAATGGTGGGTTTTCCCACCGCCGACCTTCCGACGCCAGCCGCCGTTTGTTCTGTGTGCACACATTCTTCGGATCCAGGTCCTCCGGGCACGAATACAAACTGCAGAGATTGCACTCGCAGCAGAATGAGGTGCCGACGACATTCGCTTCGCCGACTAGGTTGAACTCCAGGCTTCGCATCGCTTTGTGCGGTTCGATCGGATGCCCCAGCAACCATCGCGGGCACAGTTCCGTACAGAAGCTGCATTGATCACACGCGCTGCGGCCGATCCGGACAATCTGCTGCCAGTCTTGCCGGCGTCGGCGGACCACGACGTGATCGTCCGGCAGGATGATCACCCCTCCGGTCGTCTTGTCGACCAGTGCATCGTGGTCCTCTTCCAAATAGCCCATCATCACGCCGCCGACCATGTAGTTGCCCGGCTCGACCGTGGCCCCACCCGCTGCGTGGACACACTCCGCCAAAGTCACCCCGATGGGAACGCGCAGCGTCACCGGTTCGGGGACGGCCCCGGCAATGGTCAGATATTTTTCGGTGACCGGCCGGTCGGCGGAAACAGCGACGTTCATCGCCGTTTCGACGTTGATTACCACCACGCCCACGTGCAGCGGAATCCCCCCCGGGGGGATCACGCGCCCCAGCACGTCGTAGACCAAAATGAACTCGTCACCGGACGGATAGGCATCGACCAGCGGAACAAGGTCGATTCGCGCCGGAAGCTTCGGCCGGAGCTGCTCGATGACGTCCTCGTACTTCCCCTTGATTCCGACGACGCCCCGTTCAGCCCCGACCAAGTGCATCGCCCGAGCCAGTCCGTCCAGGACGGCCTCGGGGAAGTGACGCAGGATTTCTTTGTCTTTGTGGAGAAGCGGTTCGCACTCGGCGGCGTTCAAAATAACCGTGTCCGCGCGGCCCGCCAATTTGACGTGTGTCGGAAACCCCGCTCCTCCTGCTCCCACCACGCCCGCTTCCGCGACCGTCTGAACAGAAACCGTTGGCATCGCACCCTCGAAATCAGATCACGGCCCGGATAAGCCGGTAGAATTTGCAAACTGGAACCAGCCGGACTCCCATTGCTAGCCGTAACATTCTCGCGCGGCCGTTGTCTTTCGTCACCAGTATAGCTTGCTGTTCCGCGACCGGCCAACTGTCAGAAAAACTCTCTCGGCGATCACCGACGTCACTTCGCTCCACCGCCGCTGCGTCGGAACGGTTGAGCTGGCGATCGTGGGCGGCGAATTGACGGCAAAGAGGATGGAAGAAGAGTCGGTCCGATGTCCGCTGAACGACGAACCTGCTTGTTCCAGCAGCCAACGATTTGTGACGTTCCTTCTTGCCGAAATGTGCTGCGAAAGCGGATGGTCCCAATACTCGAATTTTGGCCACAAAATCAAAAAAATTCTTGCAATCGTGCGCTCAGCAGGTCACCATACTAGCAGTTCCGGTTCGGACGGGCAGTGGGAGTCGGCCGGCCAGATGTGGCAGTGTTTGCTGCGGAATCGGATGTGGGACATGGTGTAGACCGAGCGGTTCGGTCCGAGCATTGGCGAATCGTAGGAGTGTGCTCCAAAACGGGAGGAGGGAACAATGCAACGATTGAAGGCACTGGCTGCCCTGGCAGCTTGTACTTTGATGGTCGCCGTTTTGTGTCAGAACATCCAACATCCGATCCAAGCACAGGAAAGTGCGAAGTCGGGCAACAAGAGCGGACAGAAGGCCTCAGCCGAGAAATCTAAGACCGCTCGCAAGAAACCACGCCGACGGTTGCCCATGTACTACGGGCAAATCGGGCTCAGCCGAGACCAGCGCGAAAAGATCTACGAGATTCAGGCCAAATACGGCAGCCAAATTGAAGAGCTGATGAAGCAGCTCGCCGCGTTGCGTCAGAAGCAGAAAGAGGAGATTGAAGCGGTTCTAACGGATGAGCAGAAGGAACGACTCACCAAGTTACAAGAGGAGGGCAGGAAGCGCCGCGCTGCGAGGAGGAAAAAGAAAAGCAGCGGTTAAGACGGGTCTGACGGCCTACGGCGGCGGTTCGTGGTCGGCGACTCCCCTGCCCGCTCCGCCCACTCCTCTCGCCGATGCAAGCGAACGCATCCTCGTTTCTCCCAGCCTTCCGGTGACGACCAGACCGCACGTGCGCGGCCGACATCTCTGCCTTCCGCCGGACTCGGGTTTGACGCTTCGAAATCGCGATCTAGACTTTCTTGAATCCCGCTTGCTCGCCGGAAGACTGTCGTCTGCCAGGAGTGTTCGTTGATGTCGCCGTTGAGTCGAAGCGTTTGGAAATTCCTTGCGTCGGAAGAGGGTCCGACGGCGGTTGAGTATGCGCTGCTGCTGGCCCTGATCGTCATGGCGTGTTTTGCCACGGTTCAGACTCTCGGCACGTCCGTCAACAGTCTGTTCGAACAGACTCGCGACGAGATGCCGCATTAGCGCTTTCTGCGACGTCATCAGCCCGATCGGTACGATATCTCTTGCCGCGAACGGCTTCGCTTTATCTTTATTGTCGGTTCCGCGCGGTCCTCTGAGCGGCGAGTCGCCCCCTGTTGCCGGCAAACTCGCATTTTCTGGCACCATTCGCTATACACAGCCGCTGCGGTCGAGTCATCCGTGGGGAAGACTGGCGGGCAGGGCATCCGGCCGGGATGACCCTTCTTTTGGCGATTTGGGCCCGCAGTCTGAGTGCTGGTTTCCATCCGGAGGAAGGAGTGTGAGCCGTGTCCGTCATTGTTCAGAAGTTTGGCGGGACCAGTGTGGCCGATGCTGAGAAGATTCTAGCCGCTGCTCGACGGGCGATCGCGGCCAAGCGCGCCGGGCATCAAGTCGTCATGGTCGTCAGCGCTCGGGGCAAAAAGACGGATGAACTTGTCTCGCTGGCCGCCGAGATCACGGATTCCCCTCCGCCCCGCGAAATGGACATGTTGCTCTCAACGGGCGAACAGGAATCGGTCGCGTTGATGGCCATGGCGATCCGCGAGCTGGGCGAAGAGGCCATCAGCATGACAGGCGCCCAGATCGGCATCTACACGGATTCATCGCACACGAAGGCTCGCATCCGGAGCATCGAGACGGATCGCATGCGCGCGGCGTTGGAGGCCGGCAAGATTGTGGTAGCCGCCGGTTTCCAGGGCGTGGACGACGAGTTCAACATCACGACGTTGGGACGCGGCGGCAGCGACACAACGGCGACGGCGCTTGCCGCTGTGTTGGGCGCCGAAGAGTGCGAAATCTACACGGACGTGGACGGCGTCTTTACCACCGATCCCCGGGTGGTCTCCGAGGCTCGCAAGGTAGACCAAATTTCCTACGACGAGATGCTGGAGCTGGCCAGCCTGGGAGCGGGCGTGATGCATTCCCGTTCCATTGAGTTTGCCAAGAAATACCGCGTTCCGCTGCGGATTCGACCCTCCTATTCGGAGGGCGTCGGGACGCTGGTCATTCCCGAGTCGGACGAAGCGGGCCGAGTCGTGACGGGCGTCGCGTTCGTGCGCGATGAGGCGCGAGTCAGCCTGGTGGACATTCCGGACCGGCCCGGTGTGATGAGCCTGATCTTTTCGAAAATGGCTCAGCGGAAGATTCCGCTGGACATGGTGGTCCAGGACGTCGGCACCGGTGGTACGGCCGAGGTCTCGTTCACGGTGCCCGAGAAGGAGTTGGCGGAAACGCTGACGGCTGCGGACGAAGCGGTTCGGGAGCTGAAAGCCGGGTCGGTGCTCCACGGAACAAACGTTTCCAAAGTTTCGGCCGTCGGAGCGGGTATGCGGACGCACACAGGCGTGGCGGCCCAGATGTTCCAAGCTCTCGCCGAAGCGGACGTCAACATTGGAATGATCAGCACCAGCGAGATCAAAATCTCGGCCCTGGTCGATCGGGAGTGCTGTGAGCAGGCCGTGCGGGCAGTGCACAGCGGCTTCGGACTGGAAAAAGAGACGGCCGAAGGTCCGTCGGTGGGATGGCGACGCACCGAGACGCCCCTGACCGGACAGCCAGGTGAGGACCTGGAGCACGAGGTCATCGCTCGGCTGGCCACCATGGAAGACATCGTTGTCAGTGAAGCGCTGCTCGACGCCGATCAATCGCGTGTCACGATTCGCAATCTTCCTGACCAGAAAGGCGTGGCTGCAAAGATTTTTTCGGCCGTGGCGGAAGGCGACATCATGGTGGACCTGATCGTCCAGAACATCAGCCACAGCGGCCGAGCTCATTTATCCTTTACCGTGCCGCGAAAGGACCTTGAGGCGTGCCTCTTGCTGGTTCGTGAGGTCCTAGAAGAGTGGCCGGACGCCGAGCTGACGTTCGAACGTGACATCGCCAAACTTTCCGTCATGGGGATCGGGCTGCGGAGCCACACCGGCGTGGGCGAAAAACTGTTCCGCGCTCTGGCTGACGCTCAGATCAACGTCCGCATGATCAGCACCAGCGAAATCCGGATGAGCGTGGTCGTCGACGTCGATCAAGGAGAAAAGGCGCTGAGACAGATCAAGGAAACGTTCAGCCTGACAGAGTAGACGATCACCCAGATCGCGCGGGCGCTGATGACCGGCTGCAGCGCCATTCCACGTCCTCCGGTGCGCTCAAGGCGCAGCGTCCCATGGAGATCGCGCGGCAAGGATGCTTCTTCGGCGATAGAACTTGCAGGCGGAAGGGCTAGGCCGCGGCCGAATCGTCGCAAGGCACCATCTTCTTTTCGCCGCGAACCACTTCCGGCGTCAAGACAAACTTCTGCCCCGGTTCCAAGTCCGGCAGCTCGAACAGGATGTCGAACATCACCTGCTCCACTACGCTGCGCAGCCCCCGAGCGCCTGTGTTTTTCTGGAGGGCGATCCGAGCGATTTCGCGCAGAGCGTCTTCCGTGACATGCAGCTCGGCATTCTCCATTTCAAAGAATTTCTGGTATTGTTTGATCAGCGCGTTTTTCGGCTCGACCAGGATGCGCATCAAGTCTTCTTCTTCCAGATGCGTCAGACCACTGATGACCGGAAGCCGGCCGACCAGCTCGGGGATCAGACCAAACTCGATGATGTCATCGACGCAAACGTCCTCGACCAGATCGTGTGGACGTCCGCCCTCTTCGTCGTCGGCCGCGTGGCCGAACCCGATCATTCGGCGGCCCAGCCGTTTCGCGATGATCTCTTCCAAGCCGACGAACGTTCCCCCGCAGATGAACAGGATGTTGGTGGTGTCGATCTGAATGTACTGCTGCTCCGGATGTTTGCGTCCGCCTTGAGGCGGGACGTTGGCGACGGTCCCTTCCAGCATTTTTAGCAGGGCTTGCTGAACGCCTTCCCCGGAGACATCCCGAGTGATCGACACGTTGTTGCTGGTCTTTCCAATCTTGTCGATCTCGTCGATGAAGACGATGCCGCGCTGAGCCGCCTCGATGTCAAAGTCAGCGGCGTGGAGAAGCTTCAGCAGAAGGTTCTCGACGTCTTCGCCGACATAACCCGCCTCCGTCAGCGTAGTGGCGTCACCAATGGCAAAAGGGACTTGCAGGAAGCGCGCCAGTGTCCGGGCCAGCAACGTCTTGCCGCAGCCGGTGGGCCCAATCAAAAGAATGTTGGACTTTTCGATCTCGACGTCGTTGTCGCTCGCGGAAAGAATCAGCCGCTTGTAGTGGTTGTGGACCGCGACAGCTAGAACCCGCTTCGTTCGTTCTTGCCCAATCACGTACTGATTCAGGTGCTCGACGATTTCGCGCGGCGTGGGGACCCTGCTAAAGAGTTTTCGCGATTCGCCGCGGCGCCGTCGCTCTTGTTCAAGAATCGACTGGCACAGGTCAATGCATTCCCCACAGACGTAGACGTCGTCCGGGCCTTCCACGAGTGGGCCGACCTCGCGGTAGCTCTTACGACAGAACGAGCAGACTGCGTTCTTCTTTCCGCCTGAGCCGCGTCTGCCGGAAGTGAAGTCTTTTCCAGAGGGCATGGATCGTCCTTCGCAGTTGCCAATCCAACAGAACCTTGACCCAGTCACGTCGCCGCCGCGCTTAGCCAAACCATTCGGCGCTCCACCAGGCTCAAACCTTCTTTAACCATTGCGCGGTCGTTGTTCGCTGCGGGAGTCGCCTACTCCCCGCCCGGACTCATCGGACGTGCCCAAGAGTCGACTCTTGATGGATCGGAATTCTTCATCGCTCAGGTCACCCTGACGATGTAAATCTCTAAATTGCAACAACATTTCATTCACGTCCGCCGCAGGACCCTCATCTTCCCGAAACCATAACCTCATCCGAACGATCAGCCAAACTAAAACGATAATCCCCGCCAGAGCGCCCACGAA
>JAADHY010000552.1 GCA_013151585.1 Planctomycetota bacterium | reverse complement strand
GGGGCCGGGCGATCGATTCTCAGGCTTGCGTTCGGCAGGCTTCTTTTTTTGCGCACAGACGCTTGACTGTACGACGGTCTCGGCACTGCCGCCTGCGTTCCGCTCCTGGAACTTTGGCGTCGACGGTTGAGAAGCCCGTCGCCGTCAACCACTCGTTCATGACGTGGGAGGAAGGACGCGGATCGCGACGATGAGAACTATCGGCGGCACGTCCGTCCGAGCTCGGCCGTCGTGTGTGCAAGACCCCACCAATAAAAAGCGCCAGCGATGGCAAGTCGGCCGTGACTGCTCGCCGGCGCTTCTAAAGTTCGTGTCAATCTACAGGCCGTGCATTCCTTCGGTCGGGAGATTGGGAAGACAAAAACGCGGCCATACCTTATTCGGACGGCTCTGGTGTTGCCCAGCGGCTCCATTCCGGAGGAGCCGTCCAGAAGGGAGTTGAGCCGGCTTCTGCAGGACGCGGTGCGAACGGGCTGGCTTCGCCCATCTGGCCGCCGCAAGAGCCGTCCCGGAGCCGGAGACGTTGCTGAGTGCCGCTCTGTTGACCAACCCCCGATGCTCCAGCCCCCTGCCCTCGACCATATCCGTTACGTCGGCTGCCTTGTCCCTGGTTTTGACGGTTTCGCCCCCGACCTTGATTTCCCCGTCCCGCCGACTGTCTGCTCTGGCCTCGCCGACTTCCCATTCGCCCCTGCTGCTGGGTTCGTCCACTTCGAGAACCAAAGGTCCCCTGACAGGATCCATCGCGCAACTGCTGCCTCGCGTTGCCGCCTTGACGTTGCATGCCGCCTCTTTGGCGCCCCGTGCTCGATCCCATTCGACCGTAGCGGTTTTGCATCATGCGGCGGTTCATGTTCTGCATCATTTGCATGTTTCGCATCATCTGGCCTTGCATGCCAAAACCCTGGCCGAACGCGCCCGACTGTCCCATCCTACGGCCGCCGCCCATGGCTTGCATGCCGGCGCCTCGCCCCATTCCTCCGCCTCGGCCTCGGCCGCGGGCCCAAACGTCGCCAGCCGCAAGGGCCACAACAAACCCAGTCATTAAAACGATCGCAATGGCTCTTTTCATGGCCGTTCCCCTTTTCGCAATGAGTTTTCTTTGCGGAGCGCACGCCAGATGGGGCTCTCCCGGAACACGTTGCGGCCTAACAAAACCTGCGCCCTTCCCGTCTGAACCCGGATCGGCAGATGATTCTTTGCAAGCCTTTCGGCCGGTTTTTTCGCTCAGTTCCGCTTGTTCTTCCCGGCACAAAGGAGAGCGGTGCAACTGGCATGCCAGGCAACCTCCGTGCGAACAGCACGGCAGCGGTGTTCCGGAAAAGGCGGCAAGAAATGAAGCACTCGACGGCTCAGACCGGCCCCTATGTGCAGAAACTGGCGTGTCGGCGAACACGCAGCGCGCAAACTTTGCACAGTTGCCGGACGAGATTGAGCCCCCGCGTTCACAACGGGCGAGAAACAAGACGGGTCGACACAGAATCCGACCGGCCCGTCAACGGGGCGGCTGCTGCGAGAGTAAAACAGATCGCTGGTATTCCGGAAACGTTACGAAGCGCAGCGTCTTGTTTCGGAGCAGCGACTCCCAATGGTTGATGTTACTGCGGTCTTTGCTGTCCAGGGCCCAGCGGATCGTATGCTCGGCTCGAAGCCGTAGCGGCTCGCCGGCCGAGACGTGCAGGGAAACCTCTGTAGGCATCAGACGACGCGACCGCAGCACCTCATTGAGTTTCAGACGCGGTGCAGGCAGAAGCGCTTGTGGATGCAGCACCGAGTTCAACCGCGCGGCCCAATCGGCGTAGCGCAGATAACTTTCGACGTATTCGGGGCGGACCTTCTCGTCGTAGCGTACTACGTAACTGTAGTAACGGCTGGTCAGGAGCAACCGGCCGTTCCCTTCATCGAACTGTTGCTCAAACTGCGGGTTGATCAGGAACAACAGCAGAGCCCCGATGGCCGACGCCTCTTTGCCGCCTCGTTCTGCCAGTCGCGCCGCCTCTCGTTCGGTTTCGGTTTCGGCCAGTTCCAGCAAGTGGTTCAGTTCGTCAAACGTGACCACCGCTGCGGTGCGTCCCGAACCGGCGATGATGGTGAATCGGCGCTGCGCCGGCTCGAAGATGGTCACCTCCCCGACACCGTCAACGTAGTCGTAGACTTTGCCGGCGTGGAAGAGCGAGACGCTCCGCCCGATCACTCGCGGGCGTCCTTCGCTGCGGCTTGCGGCGCCGCCTTCGTCGAAGACTCGCGTGTAGACACGAAATTCCTGAGCCGGACTCGCACCCAAGCAAGTCAACAAGACCGCGATACCGATGGTCGTTCGCACGAATGCGGACCACATGGACGTGCTCCTTGTCCCGCATCCCGCAGCCTCTGTCACGACACGCATCGCAGCGACCGACGTGGCGACCGGCCGAGCTGTGCCCGGCCGCGTTCTCCCACCCGGAGCAGCGGAGTAGCCGGTGTTCCCGGAACGATCGCCGCACGTCGGACTGTGGCCGCCGAACGCCTCGTCACCGCAAGCCGTTCGCTGTGCGGCCGGAGAAGTCTGCGGAATCCCTGGAAATGTTGGAAGGGGAAACTGGAGGATCGGATGAAAAGCATCGAAAGAGATGGGGCGGAAAGTTATCGATATTGGTCAATCAGTGCAATGGCAATTCTCTGACAGGCGATCGAGAGAGCGAGGACGGTCAGGATGCTGGGACAGAAACAGGATGGGAAACTCTTAGCTCCGACGCTGCACAAGTCTTCTCAAAAAATGCTGGCGAATCTTAGCGAAGGCGGGAAGGAATGGACGCGGTTTCTTGAGGACATCGTCCGTGCTAAACGTCCTGCTTCAGAAACTCCCGCAACAGCGCCGTGGCGTACGCTCCGGCGGGAAGCGTGAACCGGAACCGGATGGAATGGCTCACCGATTGAATCTCTAGGCTCTCCGGGTAAACCAGATAGGGCCGACGCGTCCCTGCCGTCAACCGGCGCCAGCAAGCGAAGTCCTCTGGACGAAGCCCATACCGGTCCAAGACCGCCCCTTCGCGGGCCGCGACGACGCCTTCCGCCGCGCGCATTTTCGGCCCAAACATCGGGCCGGTCACTACGGTCTGCCGCTGATCGAATCGACGCTGCTCGGCCGGTCCGTCGACCACAACGAACACACCGCCCGTTTGCCGTACCTGCATCACGTCTCCGACAAGGACCGCGTGAAGCAGACCGTCGCGGATTCGGTCGGCCAACGCGGCGTTGAACAGAAACGCCTGAGCAGCCGAAAGAGCCAGACGGACCAAAAACCGACGACGGCGGCGGAAAGCCGAGGCGTTTGCCGCCCCTCCGGCCAGTAACTGCAACCCCAGCTCCAGCGTTGACCTATCCCGACCGAAACGTTGCAGGCCGAAATAGTTCGGGAAGCCGAGCCGACCAATGCGCTCAGCGATCCTCTCCGCTCGCGGCCCGGCGTCGTTCGTCACGCCCCGCACGCAAATGTCGAACCGATTTCCTCGCAGATGTCCCGTGCGCAGCTTGTTCCGATGACGGGATTGCCGCAGAATGCGAACCCGATCATCCTCGATCGCCGAGATTGTTTTCGCAAATCGAGCCGGCAGGGAAACGTACTGTCGAGCCACGGCGACCCGGTCTTTCAGTCCGGCGACACCGATGTCCCCAACCGGTGCGCCCGTCACTTGCGAAATCCGTTCGACAAGGTCTCGCGTGGTGATGTTCCGCTTTTCGACCCAAAGAAACAGATGCTCTCCTTCGCCGATCGGCTCGTAGGCCGGCACTTCTTCCACTACGAAGTCTTCGCACGCCAGCTTCACCGAGCCACCGACTCCAGGCAAGTCGGCTGTCGCGAAAGGCCTGTTCATCTCCAGCCGGCAAATCCTTTCGTCCATGTCGAATGCTCCCATGACAAGACCAGTCCTCGTCGTCATCCCGGCGAGGCAGCAGCGTCTCGTCCCGGCGATCGTTGGTTCGCCGTCGGTGGTCGTCGGCTCGGTTCTGACCTCCACTTTCTGGAGGAACTTGGGTTCAATCGGAGTGAATGGGTGAGATCGGGTTCCCTGAAAAGCTACGCCGTGAGTCTGTACCGGCGTTGCATGGATGCTACCCTGGTAGGCGTAGCAGACAGATTATCTTGTTTCGCTGGCACGGGTATGCCAAGTCGGTGTCGTCATCACGCCGAATGCTTACGCCCTCAAACAGGAGCGGACCGCAGCGATGTCGTCTGTTCCGGCCCCCTGGGAGCTCCGATTCCCTGCAAGGATGACAAAAATGGTACGGTCCCCAGTAAGCTTGTTTGATCCGTGGATTTTCGACCCTCCTGGTCGTCGCCCCCATCCGCAGGAAAGCCATTCGTTGTTCCACCGAATCCCCGCATCGCCGTCTCGTCTGCAAAACCGGCTCTCGTCGCATTGAGCCGTCCACTGCGGCGAGATGAAATGACGAGCGAACGGAATTGTAGCAGCCTGCGCTGAGCGGTACGATGACCGCCAACAACGCGCGTTCTCAAAATTGCAGTCAGTTTGCCGGAGCGGCGTCGTGAACGGAGGAGAAGAAAGCATGCAGAGTCGATGTGTCAGTTTGACTTGGGCTATCACCTTTGCCTCCGCCGGATGGCTCGTGGCGGCCGAACCGGCTCAGATCGTGGTCTTTGCCGACAGGGAAATCGGCTCCGTCAATCGACTGATCCTGGGCAACAACCAGTTGGCGTATCAATACGGCACGTGGCGGGCGGCTCGGCCGGACTATTCCCATCGCGGGGCCGGCATTTGGGACCCGGATCGGCGTCGGCCAGAGCCGGTCATGGTGCGGCTGGCCAAGCAGGCTGGTGTCAGCGTGAACCGCTGGCCCGGTGGATGCGGCACGCACAACTACAACTGGAAACGAACCGTCGGCCCGATTGAAAAGCGACCCCGGCAGAAGTTCGGCCTGCCCGAGTTCCTGGCCTTCTGCGAAGCGACCGACTCGATTCCGATCCTCACCATCGCCGTCTACTGGGGAACTGCGGCCGATGCGGCCGACCTGGTCGAGTACCTCAACGCGCCCAATGATGGGAGCAATCCGAACGGCGGCATCGATTGGGCGGCCGTGCGCGCCGCGGACGGACATCCCGAACCGTATCACGTCGTCTGGTTCGAGTACGGCAATGAATCGAACCACGGCGAACATCGGCCGACCGACGGGCGCAACGAGAAACGGAAGATTTCGGCCGAAGAGTACGCTCGCAAATACCTGAAGTATCGTGCCGCCATGAAAGCGGTCGATCCGCATATCAAGCTCGGCGCGATCATCTGGCACCCGTTCGAACAGTGGAACCGCACCGTGCTGCGGATCGCCGGCCGGCAGATCGACTTCGGCATCGAACACACCTACGTGCCGGGCTTCCACGGCGACACGACGCACGAGAAGTCGCGGCTGCTCATGCAGGCTTGCACGGCCGTGGGCGTGCAGCTCCAGCGAATCTACGACGAGCTGAACCGGCTAGTCGAAGAAGAGACCGGCCGCACCGACCTGCCTTGGGCCATCACGGAGTACAACGGCCATTTCGTGCAGAACAAGCCGGTGCCGTATCGCCAATCGCTGTGCAACGCGTTGCGCAACGCCGAGCACCTCCGCGTGATGATGCAGCCGAAGAACCGCATCGCACTGGCCAACTTCTGGCAGTTCGCCAACGAGTATTGGGGCATGGTCCGCGGCTATCCGCACAAGGGCGAGCCGGTGGTGAAGCAGGCGAACTTCTACGTGTTTCAGCTCTACAACGAGCGTTTCGGCGATGTGCTGATCGAGACGCGAGTCGAATGCGGCAGTTGGGACTTTCCCGGCGGGGCCGGCGTGCCACGGCGACGCGGCCGGCCGACCCGATTTAGGCTCTATCCACGCAATCTGCTGCCGGCCGATTACCACTGGCGGATCGCTCGCACGGCCGAGGTCAAGCAGCGGGTCGAAGGCCGCACGTTGATCGCCGAATTCACCGGCCGCGACACCAACTACTACCACGCCTTGATCACGTTGCCGGCCAAACCGTCGACCGGCTACCGCGTCACGGGCGAGATCAAGACGGAAGGGCTGCAGACGTCGGGCAACGGCGCCGGCTTCCAGGTCGGCGACGCTCGCGGCTGGCCCGCGACCCGCTCGGCAGCGCTCGGCGGCGACGTGCGCGGCGACAGCGATTGGACTCGCGTCGTGATCGACTATATCACTTTGCCGGACACGAAAGAGATTCAAATCATGGCACGCCGGCAAGCGCCGGATCGCCGCGGTGACGAGCCGGTCAGCGGCCGGGCCTATTTCCGGCTGCTGAGCGTGCAGGAGTTCCAGCCGGACAACGATGGCGCCGTGCCGGACCTGTCGGTCAACGCGGCCAAACGCTCCGACGGCACAATCACGCTGATGATCATCAACACGAACCTGGACCGCGATGTGCCGGCGACAATTGCGATTCGCGGCCAGCGTTCGAGCGGCCACTCGCGAGCCGCCGCCTGGAGCCTGGTCGGGCCAACCCCCTGGGCCACGAACGTCGGCCGCGTGCCGGAGGTGCGCTTGGTCGAGACGCCTGTGCGGCAAACCAGCGACGGCTGGCAGCTTACGCTGCCAAAGCATTCCCTGACCGCAATTGAGCTTCGACCGTGACGAGAGTCTTTTGACTTTTGCCCTCATGGGAAATCGGCGCTTGTCCAGATGGTATTGCTCCTCTTGTCAAACGGCGGGCTTCAGGGCTTACGCCTTGTGCCGTCGACTCTGTTGAGTGCTCCGGCCGCGGTGCCGAAGCCGAGCGCGGGTTACGCCTCGCGGATGCCGCCCTCGGCAAAGAAATCGCGTTCCAGCCGGCGAATCTGGCGGTCCAGCAAGTAGCAGGTGACTTTGATCAAACCCAGGATCGCGTTGGGCGGCGATTGCTGGGTGACGATGTTCTGCTTCGTCTTTTCGGTCTTTCCCACTGCGTTTGCCGCGCAACAGCAGCCAATCCGACCAAAGACATTCGCGCTCAGGCTAGTCGGAAAGAAAGACTACGGTTTCTTTTTCATCGGGTTTTTACCCAACGCGCGGTTGATGAGCTGACGCAGGCGGACTTGGCCCGAGACGTCACGGCCGGCCAGCACGTCGGCCTCGGTGAAGACCGAAAGCAGGATCTCTTTTTTCCCTTGCCGATCGTAATCGTGAATGACGAAGATGCGGCCGTCCTTCTTCTGAAAGCCGTCCGGATAGGACACGCCCGACCGTTCGTCCAACACTAAACCGCCTTGCCAGGAGCGGCCGTCGTCTTTCGAAAGGAAAGCCGTCAGGTGCGATCGGCCCGTGCGGCGGTTGATCGGGCCGTGTTTCACAAGCAGCAAGTTCCCCGACGCCAGCCGGCGCACGAAAAACCGGGCGGGCGGATGAGCGATCTTCGACGGCGCGATCGGGCTCCACGTGCGGCCGCCGTCACGCGAGACGCTTTGGCCGATCCCGTACCGGGTGCGCACCCACATGCACAGCCGCCCGTTTTGATGCTCGACGATCATCGGCTCGTCGCAGTTCCGATCCCGCCGGTCCGGAACGCCAGCGGTGCCGAGCAGCGACCAGGTTTTTCCTTGATCGGTGGACGCCATCACCCGGCAACTCTGTTCGGTGAACCAGATGGCCGTCGGCAGCAGCCACGTGCCGTTGCGCAGGACCGTGGGTTTGCACATCATGATCCCCGGTCCGATCCGCCGCGGCTGGGACCAGACCGGCGTTTCCTCGTCGGGATTGTCGGTGACGATCGCAAACAGGTGCGGTTGGCCTTTGTTGGCCCGTTGCGCCCAGAAGAGCCACAGCCGGCCAAGCGGGTCGCACCACAGACAGGGGTCGAAGGCCCGCACCGGGCCGTCTCGGTCCGGATCGATAACCAGCTTCAGCCCGGACCAGATCCGCCCGTCGTCTCCGCTCGTGACCAGCATGACGTAGTTGTGCCGATCCTCCGTCACTCCGCCCCCGTACCACGCCGCCCAAAGACGTCCGTTGGGAGCTGCCTCGAGAGTAGGAATTCCTTGGAACATGCGGACGGCGTCGGCGTACTCCGGCCCCGGCTCGAAGTTGATCGCGGGGGCGATTTCCGCGGGGTCTTCGGCTGTTTGCGACCACGCTGGGGTGACAACAAAGATGGTCGCCAACAGAGTCGCGCCAGAAGCGAAACCAGAAAATGTCATGGCGGCTCCTTCTACCTTTTCTCAGGAGAGACAAACAACGCCGTCAGCACGGAACGCGATTTGAAAGGTTCTCATGCAGGAGCGGGGCCGGCGATCCTTCCCATTCGGCAACGTGGCGCAGCTTGGCTAGCGCGAGACACGAAACAGTATGTGTTGTCAGGGCTATCTCAAGGTGGCCAGCCGCAAGTCATCTCAATCCGACGGGAACGGCAGGTTCACTGTTCCATTTCGTCCCACATTTTTTTCCACGCCTGGATGGAACGTCGTAGATTTTCTTCGGGGGCCCCCGGTATGTTGTAACACTGCAGGCCGATCGGGCCACGATACCCGAGTCGGCGGAGTCGTTTGAGCAATCCCGCGACGTCGTATGTTCCTCGATCTAACGTCTGAATCAACCGGTCCCAGCCCATGGCTCTGGTGTCGCCGGCGTCCGCTCCATTGATGCTCACCAGATACAGGTAGGGCATGGCCTCCGTCAGCCGTGCTTCCAGACGGCGGCCGTCAACTTTCAGCCAGTGGCACAGGTTGAAGCTTGCCCCCACGTTCGGCCGGTCGACCTTCTTGGCGATGCGTACCGAGTCTTCCACACGCGCAATGTAAAAGCCCGTGTGAGGATAGGTGGCCACTTTCAGGCCGCTTTGGGCCGCCAGATCGGCGATTTCGCGCACGATGCGCACCGTCTGCTGTTCCGCATTCGCCCCTTTCCCAATCACGTACAACCAAATGATTGTCGGACGCCCTTTGAGCTGTTGGATCGCCCCCGGGAGCCCCGGGTCGTAGCGCGGGCCCTTAGGGCCAACGTCCACGCGGACGTAGGTGCTAAACATCTTCAGGCCGAATCGGTCGAGCGCGGCCAGCATCTCAGGGATTCCTTTGGTCCCCGTGTACCCGATGCCGTCGTAGCCCAAGCGCTTGAGCATGGCGGCCTGCTGCATCGGACTC
>JAADHY010000459.1 GCA_013151585.1 Planctomycetota bacterium | reverse complement strand
TGGCGCCTGTTCGATCAAGAACAGGGCCGGCGAGCCGCCTTCTTCGGGAGTGCGAAATTCGGAAGTCGAGCCGACCGGCAGGGTGTAAAGTTCAGAAGCCGTCTCGGTGATCCGCCGGTACGTCAGCGGATAAGCGACCTGAAAACGGTGCGTCTTGCCCGGATTGAGGACGTACGGTCCGCCCCAGCTTCCATAGGGCCCTTTTACTTCATAGGTCACCGGCACGTCCGTGCTGTTGATAATGCGTGTTGTGGGTACGGCAAAGTCGATGAACAGGTAGGGATGGAACCATCCGGTCTCCTCCAGTCGAAGTTTGCAAACGCCGAACTCCAAATCGGGCACATCCGTCTGCGAGAAGGGGCCCTGAGCGGTCCAGGCATGCCAGCCTTCTTCGAACAGGTGCCGGATTCGGTCGACGTCGATTCGCGAGTTTTTCGGTGTGTAGCCAGGGGCGAATCGCCCGGTGACCCGAATCTGCGGTTCCTCGACCCATGCCAATCGCAGCGCCCGCCGTTGCCAGTCGGGCCGTACGACTTGCGACTCGGCCGTTTGCGAAATCTTCACCGTGAATTCGGCGTAAGGCTTCCACTGTTTCTCGCCCGGCTTGCGAACAGCAACGGAAAGCAACAGTTTCGGCAGCACGAACGTGAATCGTCCCTGAGCGGGATCGCCCGCCGACCGTACTTCGAGCGGTTCGGCTAACACCAGCTCGGACCACACTTCCACGTCTTCGCCGAACCGTTTCAGGTCGGGCAGCGCGTCGGCCAAAACTTTCGGGTCGGCCAGCGGGGCAAATTTCGGTTCGGGAATGTCTTTGACGTGGATGCGGGCCACGTCTGATTCGATCAGCAGGTTGGTGAGTGGCCCGAGCAATCCCGGAGCGACGCCGACCTTCAGGGCGGAGGTTTTGGGAAGGCTGGCCGCTGAACGACCCAATCCGGTGACGACTTTGGGCTGCTTGGGAGCTTTTTCGGGTTTGATTGCGGCTGCGGTCACGCCCAGCGTGAGCGAAACACCGCCTTCATCGGTTACCACTTCGGCCGGCCAAAGTCGTACCCGGGGCTTGTAAACCGGCAAAGGCCAGAAGCTTTGCACTAGGTTTTCCGCTTCGGCCAATTCCAGTTTTTCTTCCAGTTTCTCCAAGACGGTCGGCACCACCGACTTCACTTGCTCCTCGATACGACTCTTATTGCCATAAATCCCCTCGACCAAGCCATTCGCCACTCTGGATCGAGTCATCCCGAACCCGCGGACCGACACGCCCGCCGGCCCAGCGACGTAGAAGTTCTCCCAGGGAATCTCGAATTCCGTCGAAAGCAACTCCAGCCGCAAACGTCGTTTCTCCACGTACGGCCGCACATCGAAGCTCAGCCAGACCGGCCCCTGATGGCCGATCCAGACCGTGATCGGTCCGGCCGCTGCCGAATGGGCTTGGCCGGTCACGTAGGTGGCGCCGATCGTCAATTGCACGTTTTCCAGCCCCAGTTGGATGTTGAGCCGATCCTTGGCATAAGCTTTGACGCGGGCGCGGGTCAATTGCCCGCTGTAGGTGATGTTCGTGAAGGCGACGCTGAAGGTGCGGCCTTGGGCCGTCGTGTAATCGTAGAAGTCTTCAACCGAACCGGTCAGCAGGTCCTCGGGAACCTGAAGCGGCACCGAATAAGCCAGGGCGTCCAACGCGTCGTTCCCCAACCGGACGAAAACAGCGTTGGGGATTTCCACGGCCGGGACGAACGGCTCTGTTTCCTCCGGCAGCTCGACTTTCTGGCCTGGTCGGACCGCCAAAGGCACGTTGGTTTGCTCGGCCGGCTGGGGGTTGAGCAACCATTGATAGAGCTCGTCAGTGCTGTACACGACCTTCCAAACGTCATGGCCGATGCCGGGCACCTCGGTATATCGAGGCCGACCGCCGGCCGCTCGAATGGCTTCGATCATTTTCCGCGAGGCCTCTGGCCGGATGGCCGCATCTTCGGCTCCGTGAAAGGCCCAAATGGGAACATCTTTCAACTTCCGCGCCCACTGGGGATCTCCGCCCCCGGCCACCGGGACCACGGCGTGCCATCGTTTCGGATGCGCCGCCGCCAGACTCCACGTTCCATAGCCGCCCATGGACCAACCGGTCAAAATCTGCTGATGCGGATCGATGCGAAAGTCCTTGGTCACCGCGTCCAGTATCTCGAGCGCTCGGCGACCGTCCGGCGAGTCGGCCAACCATCCCCCCAGCACGTGGCTGGACTCGTCTTCGCATTGGGGAAAGACGACGAAAAAGGGAAATGTCTTCGCTCGAGCTTTAACGATCGGCCCCAGGCCGATTGTCGTCTGCTTGCGGCCATCTCTGCCTCGCTCGCCGGCACCGTGTAAAAAAAGGATCACAGGCCACCGTTTCGCTTCATTTTCGTCGTAGCCTGCGGGCACAAATACCACATACTTGTGCTCGCCATCGGCGTCGCGAAAGACGCGGTCGATGAACCGACCCGAAGACGCCGGCGTCGGTTGGGCGTGGTCGGCTAACGTTGTTATCTCAGCGGGTTGAGCCACCGCCGAGGCGATGACCACGGCAACCGTCACGGCCCCGAAAAGACAAATGTTGGCGATCCGCATCCAACGGCGGTTATCTGTCATCGACGACTCCCTTTCTGGCAGTTCGCACACAATAGGTCCCGGTGGTTGAAGACCGCAGGGCACGCAAAAGATGAACGCTCCGCCCGACTCTTCCGTGCGGTCCATTCCGACGAAGCATTATGGCAGCATCCCTTTCGGGAAACCACTCCCAGCGGTCTGGCCAGACGTCGACTTCTGTGCCGTTGGCGTCGGCCGATCATCACGAGCCCGCTCAAGGGCGGACGCGCGGGCGGCCGATCTTGAGGATATGGCAGCTCAGCGAAATCCATCGGCTCCGTCTGCGGGAACCAGCGCGATTCTTCATCTGAAACCGTTTCTGCACTATCTGGAAGCGGAGTGCGGAATGGCGTCGAACACAATCCGCGCCTACCGGTCGGACCTGCTGCAATTCCTGGCTTGGCTGGAAACGCATGGCCCGTCACGTTTGAGCGAGATCGACCTGTCGGTTTTTACCAAGTACCTGCGTTTCCTGCATGACCGCCGTTTGGCCACGTCGACGGTTGCTCGACACTTGATATCCATCAAGATGTTTTTCCGGTACTTGGTGCTGGAAGGGGTGATTCTGGAGTCGGTGGCCGACCTGCTCAGCTCGCCCAAACTTTGGCGTCACTTGCCCAAGGTCCTGAGTCCCGAGATGGTCAACCAGTTGCTCGACGCCCCCGGACCGGACGATCGTTACCCGTTGCGGGACCGAGCTTTGCTGGCGATGCTGTACGCCACCGGCTGCCGGGCCTCAGAAGTCACCCACATGAAGCTGAGCGATTTGCAGTTGGAAGAAGGCTTCGCTCGCTGTTTGGGTAAGGGAAACAAGGAGCGGCTGGTCTCGCTCAATCCCTTGGCACGCCAACGCCTCCAGGACTACCTGCGACAAGAACGACCGGAGCTGGTGGGTCAGCGGCCGGTCGATTGGTTGTTCGTCACCAAGCGCGGCAACCCGCTGTCGCGCATCATGGTTTGGAAGCTAGTCAAAAAGTATGCCGCTCGAATCGGCTGCAGCAAAGACGTCAGCCCTCACACGCTGCGTCACAGTTTCGCGACGCACATGCTGGCCGGCGGAGCGGACATCCGCGTGCTGCAGGAGATGCTCGGCCACGCCAGCGTCTCGACAACGCAGATTTACACGCAGGTGGAGCACAGTCGACTGAAAGCGATCCACGCGAGATGTCATCCTAGGGGATGATAAGGGCGAAAGCCGAGCGGTCTCAGTGAAGCATCACAGGTCACTATCGGCCGGCAGTTGGTGCGGCCGACGCCGAGCTATTGGACGCACGCGGGCTGTTCGACGTAGCCGTACCGCTCATAATAGAAGGCCCAGCGCTGTCGAATCTGGTCGCGGATGTCCGGCTCCAGATCGTCGTGACGGTTCGGCTGGTAGCCCTTCTTGGCCGCGACCAGCGCCTCCGCGTCGGACTTGTTCAAAATCCCCAAGGTGCAGCCTTTCGTAGATCGATTGCAACTGACCGAGAGGGTCTTGGACTAGGTCTTCGTACCGAACGTCACAGATGCATTCGGGCGGAAGGGACGGCCTTTGCTTCTCGAAGGCACGGTACATCCGCTCGAAGCACTCAAAGATGAATGGGTCCAACTGTTCGCAGTCCGGGATCTGCAAACCCTGAGCCGCTCGAAGCGAGGCCCAGAGCCGTCGCGTCGACGCGAACATCGTCTCCGGATGGCGCGTCATGTGGATGAATCGGGCGCCGGGGAACAGTTCCGACAGAATCTGCACGCGTCCGGTATGCGGTGGCGACTTCAAGATCAGCGGCCGCTTCTTGGAGAAGGTCAACGCCTTCGCGAACCAAAAAAGGCCCTCTTTCCATCGTTCGAGCACATCCGGCGGAACCTCCTCCATGTCGAGCAGTTCCATGTAGCACGGTGGCTGGTTGGGGAACACCAGGTGGAGATAGGGCGTGGGGTAGCCCATATTCGCCAAAGCGAATTCATCTTCCTGCGGCAGGTGGAAAGCCGCGTCCATGTTGTCCATCGGCCGCGTGCGGGGCAGCAGGAAACCGAGCAGCCGGGGCATAATCCACTGGCTCACTAGGAAATGTCGCGGGGCGAAGCATTCGTACGTGGTCGGGTAGCCGAAACGCTCGTCCTGAGCCAATAGCTCGTGCAAAAACGTCGTGCCGCTCCGCCAATGCCCGATAATGAAAACCGGGGGCGTTCCGATCTCGGTCCGAGCGATTCGCCGGCCGTAAAGCCAATCCTGGCAGAGACGGAAAAACGCGTTGAGCGGTCCTGCCGCCGTGACGGTGAAAGCCACATAGAACCGAGTGGGATGAACACGGAACCGGTTCTGCAACAGAATTCGCAGCCACGCCCCTGGTTCCATCCCGTGCCAAAACCGGAGCAACCAGATGGGATAGTGATGGACGACCAACTGGTTCAGTTCCTTCTTTCTGGCGTCGTTCTCAGGCGAAGGCATTTCTTGCCACACTCTCCGTTCAGTCGCTGACGTCGGGAGCACGCTGGCACGAAGGAGGGATTCAGACACGAACAACTCTCTTTGGTCTGCTTGACGGAAAAAGTGTGGTGGCAAAGGCAAATCTTGAGCAATCGGGTTCGGTCCTGGGTCGGGCGAACGGCCTTTCGTGGGCGACACGGCCAGCGTCGGCATCCGACGCCGCCTAAGGTTCGTAGGCGTAAACTGCGCGCTGTCCGCTACAAAGGCACTCCAAACCGCGCGTCCACGGGGATACCAAGGGCCGAGGCCTCTGGCGAGCTTCTTTGTGCGCCGGAATCCGCGCATCGGACGCAGATGTTTCTCCGGCGGTGGTCCTCGTGTGAACGCAAAGCGCCAGCCTGCAGTCCCGCGCTGATGGTTCAAGGGTCGCACCGGAGGCGAACGCCTACCGTACCCTCTCCGTTGCGAGCGTCAGCCCGCGTTAGGACGTCTTTTAGCAGAAAATGCCTCCTTCTGGCCAGTGTTCTTTCCGAATGAGAGCGTCCGGGGAGGCTTCCCCACGACGCCCGAATCGCATAGTTCCCGATTTCAATCGCCGCGGCATTTTGCTTTAGTCGCTAGTTTTTCCAGGCGTTGATCCAAGATATTCCGGCCGGCGACGACCTCCGGGCGGATTTCCAAGGACCAAAGGGGACGGCCGCCAAGGGCCGTTTCCTTCAGCTTAACCAGGTCTTTGGCGGTCGCGACCAGCCAATGCGCGTGGCATTCGCGTGCCATTGCTGCCAGCCGGTTCCGGTCGGCGTCCGAATAGTCATGATGGTCCGGAAAGCTGTGGAAAGCGCGCACGTCGGCCCCGCAGGCTTGCAGCGTTTTCCGGAAGGCCTCCGGGTTTCCGATACCGCAAAAGGCGGCAATGGGGCGACCTTTCAACTGGTCCGGCGGAAGCGTTTCCGCCGCTGTGTTCCGCAATTCCCAGGGGCGAAACGCGAGTTCCACAATCGGCAACTCCGCTTTCGCTCGGCGCACCGTCTCGCGAATGCGATCGACCGCGTCGGCTTGGCATTGATCGACGCGTGTCAGAAGGATCAAGTCCGCTCGCCGGAGCGCCTGGACCGGCTCGCGTAGCAACCCGCGCGGCAACAGGCGACCGTAGCCCCACGGACACGTCGCGTCGATCAGGACCACATCCAAATCGCGATGCAGTCGGCGGTGCTGGAACCCGTCATCCAAAATCAGTAGCTGACAAGCGAACTGCCGGCAGGCGATGCGGCCTCCTTCCACCCGATCCGGGTTTTGAACGTGTGGCGTATTCGGGCAAAGCCGATCCAGCACCAGCTTTTCGTCGTTGGACGCCGTTGTGTGAGCACGGTAGCCACGACTCAGGATGCCAACCCGCACGCCTCGCTGCTGAAACCACTCCGTCACGAAGGCAACGACAGGCGTTTTTCCAGTGCCGCCGGCCGTCAGGTTGCCGACGCTGACGACCGGAACCGGAACCCGATAGCGGCGCAGCCAGCCACGATTATACGCCTCGTTCCGCAAAGCGACGACCAGGGCGTATGGTCCGGCGGCTGCCGCTAGGATCGTACGCAGCGTCGCAGCGGCAAAGCCGCGACGCTGCCCGGAGATGACCTCGCGAAACGCCGCCTCATTCACCACAGCCACGCCTTCGAGATGTCCGCCCGGCTGGCCGATACGTGGCCGAAACCGTCGTCTCCGTGTGGGTCAATCCATGTGCTCGATGATCGCCGAGCCGAACTCGGAGCACTTCACTAAGGTCGCTTCGACGCCTTCGGCGACCATCAGCCGATGGAAATCGTAGGTGACCGTTTTCGCTTCGATCGCACCACCCATACCCTTGATGATCAAGTCGGCCGCTTCGGTCCAGCCGAGGTAACGGAGCATCATCTCACCGGAAAGAACCAGCGAGCCCGGATTGACCTTGTCCTGGCCTGCGTACTTGGGCGCGGTGCCATGAGTGGCCTCGAAGATGGCATGGCCGGTCTGGTAGTTGATGTTGCCGCCCGGAGCGATGCCGATCCCGCCCACCTGGGCGGCCAGGGCGTCCGAGATGTAATCGCCGTTCAGGTTCAACGTTGCGATGATGTCGTACTCGGCCGGCCGGGTCAGAATCTGTTGCAACATCGCGTCGGCGATGACGTCTTTGATCAGAACGCCCCCCGATTCGTCCGGCAACTGGCACCACGGGCCGCCGTCCACAAGCGTAGCGCCGTATTTTTCACGCGCCAGCTCGTACCCCCAGTCGCGGAACGCCCCTTCGGTGAACTTCATGATGTTCCCCTTGTGGACCAGCGTCACCGATTTGCGGCCGTTCTTAATCGCGTATTGGATGGCGGCATCGACGAGTCGCTGCGTGCCCTCGCGGCTGACCGGCTTAATTCCGATGCCCGAGCTGTCCGGGAAACGAATCTTCTTGAACCGCTCGGGGAAATATTCCGCGAAAAGCTGCTTGAATCGATCGCAGTCCGGGTCGCCGTCTTGGAACTCAACACCGGCGTAAATGTCTTCCGTGTTTTCGCGGAACACGATCATATCGACCAGATCGGGACGCCGCACCGGGCTCGGCACGCCGGAAAAATATCGTACCGGCCGCTGGCAGACGTACAGATCCAGCAGTTGACGCAACGCGACGTTCAGCGACCGGATTCCCCCTCCGACCGGTGTGGTCAGTGGGCCTTTGATTCCGACCAGGTGCGTCCGGAAAGCCTCCACAGTCTCGTCGGGAAGCCACGAACCGGTTTCGTTGTACGCTTTCTCACCTGCCAGCACCTCTTTCCAGACGATCGACCGCTGGCCCCCATAAGCCTTTTGCACGGCGGCATCGAGCACGCGGACCGTCGCAGCCCAGATGTCCGGCCCTGTGCCATCGCCTTCGATGAAAGGAATGATCGGATGGTCGGGAACTTGCAACTGAGGTTGTCCCTGGTCGTCTTGTCCCATACGAAGCAGTTCACCTTCGGCCATAGCTCTCCTCTCCTGAACAAAGTGCGCTCAAGTCGTTCGTTTGGGCTGTTGGGCTGCAGGATAGCTGATGGCCGCAGCGGCGGAAAGCCTTCGCACTCACTGTCCCACTCGGGCCGCCCGTCGTCTCCCGCTTCGCGTTTCCCGCTTCTGCCACTCAATCGAACCATTCATCCTTCGGGTCAAATTTGGGCAGGACCACGATCAGCACTCTCATCCGGCCGATGGCTCGATGGCGCACACCCGGCGGAATCACGATGCACACGCCCGGACGGACCGGAAGGACTTCGCCGTCGAGCTCCATGCACGCATCCGGGCCGCATTCCAGAAAGAAGTAGGTTTCAGTCAGCCGTTTGTGGTAATGAGTCCTGGCGTCCGCCGCGATTTCCGTCACGTGGATTGTGCCGGGAAACAGGTCGGTGTCGGCGAAGGCGCGTCGGGCCGTCCCGCACGGACAAGGGACCCCGTCCAGATCCGCGAAATCGACCATCACCCAGCGGGGAGCGGCCGAAGCCGCAGCCGGCTCGTTGCGAACCGGCGACGTCGCGAAGTGGTCTCGCGGAGCCTTCGCATCATCTTTCCCATGCTCAGCGGGTCCGGTTCCTTCTGTACTCATCCCTTCCGCTCCCGAGGTATTTGTGAATGGACCATCTGGGGGGACTCGGCGCGGCAGAAGTCGACCGCGCACCCGACCGCCTTACGATCGTCCCCAAACGGATCATTGACCGCATTGTTATGATATCAACCACACGAACGTCGCGATCAACAGGGCCACGGCTAGCCATCCGACCACGAACCCAACCCACATCTGCGGAGACGGGACGTAGATTTCGAACGACTGAAGAGGAATCAGCTTGCGAGCCGGAGGCGCAGTCATACCCTTGGGAAGCGTACAAGGGGCTTCCACGGTTTCTCCCGGTGTGATCGGCGTTCGGACCAACGCGTAGAAGCGGTCCAACTTGGTCGATTCGGTCGGCCGCGAAATCAGGCTGGCACACACTCCCGCCAATGCCCCCGTGCTCAAGTAAAAGATCATTTGCCAAGGCAGATAGATCATCGCTTCCCCGTCGCGAATGAAAATCAGACGCCAGTCATCGGCGAACGGTAGCGAATCGACCCAATTGATGAAAAACGGCTTTGTCGTCAGCCACCACACGCCGAAAGCGACCAGCGTCGACGCCCACGCCCCGACTGCTGTCATCCGGCGCCAGAACAAGCCCATCCAGAAGGCGATTCCCAACATCGGGCCGATCTTCCAGAATATCTCCAGGCCGGCAACGACCCCCTCCAACCGATAAGCGAAAATCACACCGGCAACCACGACGAACAGCGAACTGACCCGGGCGATCAACAGGTAATGTTTTGGTGAGCGACCCGGGAAGAGAGGCTTGTAGATGTTCTCGGTAAACAGGCCGCTGGTTGAGATCATGAACGCGTCGCAGGAACTCATCACGGAGGCGAGCAAACCGGCCAGAAATAATCCCAGAAGTCCCGGCAGGATTTTCGGCAGAAATTGATAAGCGATCTCGCCGAAGACGTTGTCGGGGTTGATGTCCGCCATTCCTTGTTCGGCCAAGTACGCGATGGCTGCGACTCCCGTCAGCGCCCAGGCGATCGTACAGACACGTTTCAGCAGGTTGCCGCCCATGAAGCCGATCTGTCCGTCCAGCTCGGTCCGCCCCGCCGCGCAACAGCCCATCACGTGAGGTTGGGTCACGATTCCTACCAGGCCATTGAATGCGATCACCGCGACATAGAACGCGCTGATCTCGGTCGGAGCGACCAGGGTCAGCTTATCAGCCGGGATTTTGTGGTGCAGAGCGGCCAAGCCTCCGACGGCATCCAAAAGAAACGGCAGCAGAGCAAACGAAAACGTGACCGTCAACACGCCCTGGATGAAATCAGTCAGCACGGCGGCGTGCAGTCCGCCGGCGATGCCGTAAACCACGAACAGCACGGTCATGACCGCGATGGCCAGATCGGCGTTAAGCGATCCGCCGGTACTGGCTTCGATCACGTGCGCAGAGCCTCGCAACATCACGCCGATGTTAACCGTGTACAGCATCAACCCGATAATCGCAAACAGCACCGCCACGGATCGGTCGTAGCGCAGCTCGAACACGTCGGCCGTCGTTAGAGCACGAAAGCGACGCATCATCGCAGCGATCGGCCAATAGAAGGGTGTCGCGAACAGCCAGAGCCACTGGTACCAGATGCCGGAAACGCCGTTTGTGTAACTTTTCGACGCGACTGAGACGGCCTGATCAGAGTGTGTCCCCGCTCCGAAGGTGAAGAAAACCATGAGCGTCTTGCCGAAGCGTCGAGGCAACACGAAGTCGGCCATGTTTTTGACGCCCCGAGCCGCCCAGATGCCGAGCGCCGTGACCAAAACAAAGTAGCCAACCAAAGTGAGCAGATCGGCCCAATGCAGTCCCAACATAGGCGGTCCCTTTGTTGCGGTGGATGCCAGCCTCCTGTGCGGCGTGCGCCGATCGGCTCACGCCACCCACACTCCGTTCCACTCGTCTCGTCATCGAGGTACTATATCTGGAGAAAAGGCCGAGTGCGACGCCGCCGGTGCGAAGACGCCTGCACCCGTCGGGTGGCGGACTGCATTCGCTTCGAGGTTGGCGCTCGCGGCCGCGGGTTTCCTGCACAACGAGGAGTCAGCAAATGGGCAGCAGAATTGATCGGCGAACAGTGTTGAAATGCACGGTGGGTTGTGCGGGCGCAGTGGCTGGTCGGCTGGCCGAACTGACCGGGCGACCAATCTGGGCGGCCGAGAGCCGTCGATCGAAAAAGGCGCCGAGCGAACCGGTGGCCATTGTGCGATGTGAGTCGTTTCAACCTCAGGTGCTCCGCCGGCAGTTCGATAAGATGTTCGACCTGATCGGCGGCATCGGCAAGCTGGTCAAAAACAAGACAGTCACCATCAAAGTCAACCTGACCGGGATGCGCTGGGACCCCATCGACGGGCTGCCCGCTCACGAAACCTATCAAACTCATCCAAACACGGTCGCTGCGTTGTGCGCGATCTTGCACGACGCCGGAGCTAAGCGGATGATCATCGTCGAGAGCCTTTATTGGGACCGGCCGCTGGAAGCGACCCTGCAGCAAGAAGGCTGGGATATCGCTGCCGTTCAGTCCGCCGGCGGGCACCGCGTGACGTTTGAAGACACACGACGACGAGCCCCATTTCCCGCCTACAGCCGTTTCAAAGTCCCGTGGGGCGGCTTTATCTATCCGGCCTTTGATCTCAATCAGCGATACGAAAAGACGGACGTGTTGATCTCGCTGGCAAAGCTGAAACAGCACGCGACGGCCGGCATTACCGGAGCCGTGAAAAACTTTTTCGGCATCACGCCATGCTCGCTGTATGGAAACGATGCGCCGAGCGAGAATCCGCGCAGCCACCGAACGCGCAACTTCCACGCGGGAAAACTGAAGGTTCCGGAGGGTGTCCCGGCGGAGCTCGATCACGATATTCCGTCTCAGGGCGTCCACCGGGTGCCGCACATTGTGGCAGACATCTGGGGCGCCCGGCCGGCCGATTTGAACATCGTCGAAGGCGTCCGGACGATCCGCGGCGGCGAGGGCTTTTGGAACAAAGGTGTATCGGTGTTGGAGCCGAAGTTGATCGTTGCTGGCCGCAACGGCGTTTGCGTCGACGCGATCGCCACGGCTGTCATGGGATTCGATCCGCAAGCTCCGCACGGCCATTTTCCTTTTCCCGGCGAGAACCATTTGCGCCTGTTGGCGTCGGTGGGCATGGGCGAGATCTCTCCGGATCGGATCGAGGTCCGCGGTGTACCGTTGCAGCAGGCCGTTTTTCCGTTCCAGCCTGGAAAGTCCCGGAAGGGATAAGACGACGGGGGCCGGGGTTGAACGCAGCGAACCTCTGGAAAGCCCGACGCTAACTTGGACTCGCCCTTGCATCGGGCTGCTTAAGAAGTACAATCTTCGTTGTCTGGTTTGTTTAGTTTGAAGCGATAGTTTCTCAGACACACGCAAGTGCCTTCCCCGTTTCCTTCCCCCAAGCGCACGGAGAATCGCTATGGTCGAACAAGTCTCACGTCGTGATTTCGTGAAGACCGGTGCTGCCGCAGCCGCTGGCTTAGCCACTGCAGTCCATCCCACTTACACGGTTTATGCCGGCAACCCGGACAACAAGAAGACGTCCGACATCCTGAACTACAATGAGCAAATGGAGTACCGCCGGGCGGGTAAGACCAACTTGATGATCTCGGCCGTTTGCTTGGGGGGCCACTGGAAACGGGTCAACACGGTCGTGCCGGGGCTTTTCAAACGCCGGAGCTGGCTCAGTGCGGACCTGGACAACAAAGATTTCGAGAAAAACCGGTATGATGTGGTGACTCGCTGCATCGAGCGCGGCATGAACTACATCGACGCCTGCACGAAGCAGGAATGCATCATGTATGCCAAAGCGCTCAAAGGCCGGCGCGACAAGATGTACCTCGGCTTCTCTTGGTACCAAGAGGAGATGCGCCACTTGGCCCGCGAGATGGAAAAAGCCGAGAAGGCCGGGAAACCGAAACCGCCGGGGTGGATTACGCAAAAGCTGAAAGAAGCTCTCGATCATGGCTTCAAGGAAACCGGGCTGGACTATGTCGACGTCTGGCGGATCACGTGCTTCGAAAAGAGCAGTCAACACACAGACAACCAGATGGAGGAAATGATCGAGGCTTTGGCGTGGGCGAAGAAGACCGGCCGGGCCCGTTTCACCGGCATCTCCTCGCACGATCGGCCGCACATCAAGAAATGGATTCAGCGGGCTCCGAAGGAACTAGAGGTCATCTGCACGCCGTACACCGCCAAGACGAAAATGGCCGGCACGAAGGTGATGCCGGCCGAGGAAGGCGACTCGGTGCGCGTTGTTCGCGATGAGGACAACTCGTGGGAAAACAGCCTCTGGTACATGATGCAGAAGTGCGATGTCGCCTGGTTCGGCATCAAGCCCTTTGCGGGCGGCTCGCTTTTCCAGGGAGATAGCTCGCCGGGCAATCCTCACGAAGAAGAGGACAATAAGATCGCCCGGCTGACGATTCGGGCCATTTTGACAAACCCCGTCATTACGGCGCCGATTCCTGGACTGATCACGCCCGCGCAGGTCGACAATGTCGCGCTGGCCGTGTTGCAGCGGCGGGCGTTGGGAGAGCAGGCTGAATTGGATCGGGCCACGGACCGGGCGTTCGCCAACTTGCCGGACCACTATCACTTCTTGAGGAAGTGGGAGTACGTGTAGACTCCGAGCCCGCTGGCTCGTCACCCGGTCCGGGACGGGCATGCCTGTCCCTGTCGTCGGCATCGGAATCCGACGGCTCGAACGAAGACAGACGATCGACGAACGCGGCTGGGAGCCCGCCGCTTCCAGCCGCGTTCTTGGTATGCTTTAGGCAAGCGGAGTTGAAAGAGGACGTTGCCCATGAAACGTGTCCTAGGCATTTTGTGCGGATGCATTTTCGCTTGGCTTTTGACGAGTTGGTTGCTGGCGCCGAGCGGACCTGAGGCGACGACGGAAGCCGCTCCGCCGCTATCGCTCGACGGCTACATGGACGAAAAACTGCCGGAAGCAGACGAAAGCAGGAAACCCGAAATGAAAGTCGACAACAGCGCTTGCTACGTCTGTCACGGCAACCTCGAGGAAGAGCCGTTGGTTGTTCGCCACGGCCAAGAGGAGATTGGCTGCATCAAGTGTCACGGAGAATCGCTGGATCACCGCAACGATGAAGACAACGTGACTCCGCCCGACAAAATGTACGGCCCCCGTGACATCGACCGCATGTGTCGCGAGTGCCACGAGACGCATGACGCGCCGGCCCGAAGTGTTCTGCGCCGCTGGAAAAAACGATGTCCCGAAAAAACCGATCCCCGAACCATCGTCTGCACCGACTGTCACTTCCGCCACAAATTGAGCGTGCGAACGGTCGAATGGGACAAGAAAACCGGCGAGGTCCTGGTGCGACGCGAACTGCCCGCCGGCGCCGGGCCGAGCCCCAACAACGCCCAAAAGGCCAAGAAGCCCGCCAACGATCGTAAAACCAAGAAAGACAGTCGGGACTGACGGCTCCCTCGTCGTTCATCGTGATAAGCACTGGCCTGGATTGCCGTGTAAGTTTTGACGCAAGTGGTAAGTCGTTTTTGCAGAAAGCCGCAGAGAACGCAGAATTTGTAAAGGATTGTCTGGTTCCCGGACGGTACGTTTTTCCCTGTGAGCGGATGACAGATCACGGCGTATGACCAAGCGGCGTGCCTGGGCGTAAGTCCTTTTTGACGGCGGTTTCCCGATGTCCCTGCGGCCTCCGCGCTTCTGTGCGACGGGTCTTCTCGGCGAAAGCTTACCATTTGAGCTTTGACAGAAGGACCCTCTGCCGAAAACGCTTGACGTGCGAGCGTGCGCCTTCGCTGTGGGAGCTCAGGCGGAACTGCGTCTGCGGTTTTCTAGACCGTGGCCGTCGTCTCAGTCCGTTGGTGCGAGCGGTCTTTGTGCGTCATCCCCGCGCGGTGCGGTCGGGGATCGTCCCATGCAACGGATCCGGAAAATTCACAGAGTGTCGTCGGGGGACTCGTGTGACGAAGGCTGCGGCACTGGGGCTTTGTCGCAGCACTAATCTTCCTTGATGCTGCAAGGGATCGCACCGCGTTTTTGCAAGAGCCTGCTGATTCGGTGGACCAAGTGGCGGTTGCGGCGAACTCTGCCAAACGGCAGGAGTTTTCGCAAAAGCCCGGGCGCCGAAATCACAACGATGCAATCGTGAAACCCCTCGACCCGCACGATTCCAACGGAGGTTTCCGCTCCGCGACGGTTGCAGGCGAAAACATGCCAACTGCAGTCCTCAAAACTTATCGGCTCGTTGGATCTCGCTTCGACTTCGTAGCCGGATTCCCGTAAGAGTTGAGGAATCTCATCGGCCAGTGCACGGGGACAGAAAAGTTGCGCCTCGTGAGAAAGGCCTTTGTTCCACTTAACAGAAAGCCGCAACGTCATCTCGACTCCTTTGAGCGGGGCGCCGAAATAAGTAAGTTCGACGGGGGCCTGGATTGAGCGTAGCAAACCCCCGGAAATCGCCGGCCTGGGGGCTTACTTCGCTTGACCCCAGGCACGGGCGCTAAAGGGGGCGGGTTCGCAGGCTCGGAGGCTGACGCCTCCGGTCGCCTTACTCCCCATGAACCCGACGATGAATCTCCCGGCTACCGGCACTCCGTCGCTCCGCGACAGGCCGAGGATGATGCCGCGCGCAAAAAACAAGGAACTGGCTTTTGAGCCCGGTGAAATCGGTGCCAAGGCCAAGTTTTCAACA
>JAADHY010000460.1 GCA_013151585.1 Planctomycetota bacterium | reverse complement strand
GCTTGTGGTGACGGCCGTCTTGGCGAAGGCGGCCCTTGAGATGGGCCCGGCGGCGGCCGCGCCGCCGAAGTCAAGAAAAGCGGCGAAGCCGACCGAGCCGAAACCGCCGGTGTATCCGCGCGTAACCTTGTCGACTTGGTACGAGGTGGATCCGGCGTGGCCCCAGCGTCCGAAGGGGATGCCGTGGGACCATACGCCAGGCGTTGCGGTCGACGCGCAGAATCAAGTGTGGGTGTTCACGCGAGCGAACCCGCCGGTGCGCGTCTTTTCCGCCGAGGGACGATTCATCCGCGCGTGGGGCACGGGACTGATCGGGACGACGAATACCGGTCGAATTGGCGCTCACCACATCCGCATTGACGCGAAAGGGATGATTTGGCTGGCAGACGTCGCTAACCACGTCATCTTGCAACTGACTCCCGAAGGAAAGCTGCTGAAACGGCTGGGGACGCCGGGCGAGGCCGGTTGCGATGAGCGGCATTTTTACAAGCCCACTGACATGGCGATTACGCCGGACGGGCAAGTATTTGTCTCGGATGGCTACGGCAACGCCCGCATCGTTCATTTCGATGCGCAGGGCCGCTTCGTGAAAGCGTGGGGCCAGTTGGGGACGAAGCCGGGCGAGTTCAACTTGCCTCATTCCATCGCCATGGATTCGAAGGGCCGGCTTTACATTGCGGATCGCAACAATGCCCGGATCCAGGTCTTCGACCAGCAGGGCCGATTCCTGGCCGAATGGCGAAACCTGATCATCCCATGGGGGCTCTGGATGACTCCGAACGACGAGCTTTGGGTCTGCGGCTGTTCGCCCATGCCCTGGCGGGAAACGGATGATCTGCTGAGCTGTCCTCCAAAGGATCAGGTCTTCATGAAGTTCGATCCGACGGGTCGGGTCTTGCAGCTTTGGACGGTGCCAAAAGGCGTCGATGGACGGGAACGACCGGGCGAGTTGAATTGGGTCCACGGCATCGCCGTTGATTCCAAAGGCAACATTTATGCCGGCGACATTATTGGCCGCCGCGTCCAGAAGTTCGTGCGGCACAATTAGCGCTATGCCGACGCGGAAAAGTAGGACCACGAGATGTGGTGGAGCAAGACGCTCGCCTGCGCGGAATCGACCGGCCGCCGACACGCGCCTCGCAGGCCGAAACGGTCGGTATTGATGGTTTCCGCTCTGTCGCTCCCGGAATTCGCTCAAACCGGCGTTGAAACTGGTCGAGTATCTGTTTAGGATGAAACTGTCTGGTCGGCCGGTGGGTATCACCTTCGTGAGGCCGGACCTTTTGAGAACGAGGACCCGAGAAGTGGTTTGGTTGGTTAGCCCAGAACATCCGGATCGAAAAGACGGCCAGCGGCTGAGGGGCGGCTGGTTCGGCTTTTACTTTTATTTTGCGACCCGGGGATGTTCGGGGCTGACGAACGACCGGTTCCGCTGACCGGTTTCTGACAAACTGAGCCGTTTTGAAGCCCTGAAGTCCCCGGCGGATTTCAGGGTTTTTTTGTTGCTTGTTTTGCCGGGCTGACGGCACGACACAACGCACCGACAAATTCGGTCGCAAAAGAAAGGAGCCGTTTCCATGATTGTCGTGATGAAACCGCATGCAACACCCGAGATGGTCCAACGAATGGCGCAACGCGTCGAGGAACTCGGGCTGAAGGCTCACATCATCGTGGGCACGAACCGGACCGTGATTGCTGCAATCGGCGAAAAACGGAACGGGGAACGGGAAACGCTGGAATCGTACGACGAAGTCGAGAAAGTCATCCCCATTTTGGCGCCTTACAAGGTCGCCAGTCTGGAAACCAAGCCGGAGCCGACCACCGTGCGTGCTCGGGATTTGGCGGTCGGCAACGGGCACATCGGCGTCATCGCCGGGCCGTGCTCGGTCGAATCCGAGGAGCAGATTCTGCAGGTGGCTCGCGCGGTCAAGCGAGCCGGGGCCACCGGGCTTCGGGGCGGCGCGTTCAAACCGCGGACCAGCCCGTATTCGTTCCAAGGGCTGAAAGAAAAAGGACTGCAGTTGCTGGCGGCGGCTCGATCGGAAACCGGACTGGCCATCGTGACGGAAGTGATGACACCGGAACACGTCGAGATGGTTGCCGCCTACGCCGACGTGCTTCAGGTCGGAGCCCGGAATATGCAGAACTATCACTTGCTGCAAGCTGTGGGCGAGTCCGGCCGCCCAGTGCTGCTAAAACGTGGCCCTTCGGCGACGATCGATGAGTTTCTATTGGCGGCGGAGTACATCCTTGACCGCGGCAACTCGCAAGTGATCCTGTGCGAGCGGGGTATCCGGACGTTCGAATCGCATACTCGTTACACGCTTCCACTGGCCACCGTGCCGTACTTGCATGAGCGGACGCATTTGCCGGTGATCGTCGATCCCAGCCATGGGACCGGACTGGCCTCCCTGGTTCCGCCGATGTGCGTGGCCGCCATCGCGGCGGGTTGCGACGGATTGATCGTCGAGGTGCATCCCGATCCTCAGCACGCGCTGAGCGATGGGCAGCAATCGCTCACGCCGCAAGTTTTCGCCGAGACGATGGCGCAATGCCGGCGTGTCGCCGAAGCCCTCGGGCGTTACCTGGCCGTTTCTGCAGAGCCGCCTCAGCCCGCAGCAGTTTCCCTGTCGTCCTGATGGGGGACACACGCGTTCGCGGCCACTGCCGGAAACTGATCTTGAGTCAAACCGCCAGTCCTGCCACACTACGGCCCGCCGTATGGCTTGCCTGAAATAATTTTGCTGCTGCGCGGCCGCGGGAGAACCTCCTGCGCCGACCGGTTTTCCTTCATCTCGTCCCGCCTTCGCTGTCCAGCACACGGTTTCATCGCATGTCCGCTTCACGAGCATTGCCAGTCCTGGTGATTGTGGCCGGCCTGTTGACCGGGTGCGCGACGATGCCGCCGGTCGCGATCTCCAACCCGGTGTTTGTGCCGTGTCCGAACCAGGAACTGGTTTGGGAACGGACAGTTGATGTGCTACACGCCTACCAGTTTCCGGTGGTCCGCGAGAATCGGTTGGAGGGCGTCATCGAAACGGGCTACAAAGTGGGCTCGGGGGTTTTGGAACCGTGGCACTATGATTCCATCGGCTTGGAGGAACGATTGGAAAGCTCGCTGCAATCGATCCGCCGGCGGGTTGTGGTTAACGTTGCACCGGCTGAAGGGGGCTATTTGATCAGCGTTGAAGCTTTCAAAGAACTCGAAGACGCGCCGGGAGCTCTGCCCAATTCTCCGGGGGCAGCTTCGTTCTCTGAGAACGCTCCCCTCCGACGCGATCTGGGCCGCGTCGTCGAGCGTCCGGATGGGCATTCCGAATGGATCTCCGTGGGACGCGACTTCCGGTTGGAGCAATCATTGCTCGCCGCGCTACAACGTAGCTTCGGTCAGTGAACGCGGTGCGACAGAGCGGGTGTCGCCGGTCGGCGCCGCCCGATCGCAGGGGGCCTCTGGAGCAAGCGGTCGATCGAGCCCTGGCAGGCCGTCAGGCGACGTCTTGCACAGCGCTTCCTTTCGCGGCACTCACGGCCCCACTGTCCCGCGCCGCCTCGATAGGCAAGATTCTCTCTGTCGTTTCGGTTTCAGCCACGGAAACGACATAATGAGACCATCGGTGCATGTCGCTCTTGACACGCGATGAGGAAGGAAGGGAGTGATGGAAAGAAGGTGGGTCGGACAATTTGGCAGGCGGGGGCTCGGAGCGGTCCTGAGCATGCTCGTTGCGTTGGTGGGGGCAACGAAATTTTGCGGCGGAGCAGAGCGCGCGGCGCCGGTCGTGTCGGCTTGGGCGGACGTTGCTGCGAAACTGAGTGCGAAGGACCGACAACGCATCGAACAAGCCCTTCCCACGCAGCCGGTCGTTTCGCCTGTCAAGCCGCGCAGGCTGCTTTTGTTTGACCGGAACGTGGGGTATCCGGGGCATCCGTCGACGGCGTATTCCAACTTCGCGTTCACGCGGATGGGCCGAAAAACAGGAGCGTACGAGGCGGTGATTTCGGGCTATCCGGAGGTTTTCCGGCCGGAGTATTTGGCAGAATTCGACGCGGTCTTTTTCAACAACACGGTCGGAAACCTGTTCCGAGACCGGAAGCTTCGGCAGAGCCTGGTTGATTTCGTCTACCGTGGTGGCGGTCTGTTGGGTGTCCATGGGACGACCGTAGCGTTCACGTGGTGGCCGGGAGCACGCGAAGATTGGCCGGAATTCGGCTTGATGCTTGGAGCCCGCGGGGCCAATCATCGAGACAGCCGCGAACACGTCTTCGTCAAGCTGGATGATCCGTCTCATCCGCTCAACGCCTGTTTTCCGAGCAGTGGCTTTGAATATCGGGACGAGTTTTTCCGCGTGCACGGACCGTACTCGCGGAATCGTTTGCGTGTGCTGTTCCGCATCGACACGGAAAAGACGGACCTGAATCAAGGCCGCCCGCGCGGCCGCTGCGAGCGGGCGGATAACGACTACGCATTGGCCTGGGTCCGCTCGTACGGACGGGGTCGGGTCTTCTACTGCACGATCGCGCACAATCCGTACGTCTTTTGGGATCCGATGATGCTGCGGTTTTACCTGGGAGCCATTCAATTCGCGTTGGGGGATCTTTCCGCTCCGACGACCCCCAGCGCCCGCCTGACGCCGGCCGTGCGGGCGCAGGAAAAGCTGGGCTGGCGGGTGGGGCTGATGCCGCAATCAAACCGAAAACCCCCGGAGCGCACACTGTTCGAAACAATCCAGCGAGCGGCTCGGCTGGGGCTTTCGTACGTTGGTGCCGCCAGCGATCAGATCGTGAGCGATCACATCGCCAGGCCGTTCAACGGCCAACTCGACGAGGACGCGCTGCGGCAAATCCGCATGAAGCTCGGCGCCGAAGGCGTCCGGTTGCTGACCTACCGCGTCCCGAGAGTGCCGGCCGACGAGGCTGCGGCCGATCGCCTGTTTCGGTTTTGCCGGCGGATGGGAGTCGAGGCTATCCTTTCCGATTCGCCACCGGTCGACTGCGAAGAGATCGAACGGCTTTGCGATCGATATGATCTGAAACTCGCCGTCTGCCATCTCGGAGACGAAGAGGCCACGGCAGCCGTCCCCAAGGCGGACTGCTCTGCATCGTGCCGGCGAATCGGCCGATGGACGGACACGTGCGTCGATGGAGGCGATCCTCGCTGGAAGACCGCGAAGCTGTCGGATCGTGTTCGGCAACTGAGGAACCGCGTCGTCGTAGTGCATATTCCGCACGCAACCGCTGCCGAGGCGACGCCGCCTCCCGCCGACGAAAGACGCGCGGGTGCAACATCTTCGCCACTACCTTCGCTCCCGGCGGCGGAACGCTTTCTGAACGAGCTGGGCCGGCTGAAGATCTCACCCGTGATGCTTTCCGTGAACGACGTCGAAGCAAACCGGACGGAGGATCCAGTGGCCGAAACCGTTCGATGGTTGAACGCGGTCAGCATCCGCGCTGCCGAAGCGATCCGCTGAATGGAAAGTGTCCCCGGGGGACTGGACCTGGGGCCCGCCGACCTCCGCGCCGGTACGTTTTTTGTGAATGCTCCACCGGCCACGGTCTGGGGGCGGTGCATTGACGGGCCTAGGACGATCCGGCCACACTGTGAGACGATGGCGGTATTCAGCATCGAAGCGGAGCGCGAATCGATCGCCGACAGGTTTCTGACGGAAGGAATGGACATCATGAGGAAACACAGACGCAATGGGAGGCCGCGGCGCAACGGCCAAACCCGACGGACGTTTCTGCGGCGAGCTGGTGCGGCGTCGATTGGTCCGTGGATCGTGCCGGAGTCGGTCTTCGGAGCCGACGGCCGACCCGCTCCGAGCAACCGCATTACGCTGGGATTCATCGGCGTCGGCATGATGGGCCGCGGGCACTTGCATCGGTTCGTGCAGTATCCCGAGGTGGACGTGCTGGCCGTTTGCGATGTTGACCGTTGGCGTCGCGAGGACGCTCGGGCCACGGTGGAGCGGACGTACGGCGAGCAGCGTCGGGCCGGCACCTTCCGCGGGTGTCACGCGTACAACGACCTGCGCGAGCTGCTGGCTCGGCCGGACATCGACGCCGTCGTCATCGCGACCGGCGACCGCTGGCACGCCACGGCCACCGTTTTGGCCGCGAAGGCGGGCAAAGACATCTACTGCGAAAAACCGGCTTCACTGACGATCGCCGAGGCTCGGGCCATGATCGACACGGTCCGGCGGTACGGCCGCGTCTTTCAGACGGGCTTGCAGCAGCGGTCGGCTCGCGAATTCCGGCTAGCGTGCCAGTTGGTGCGAGACGGCGCCTTGGGAAAGGTGCAGTTCGTCTACGTCCACTTTCCTGGGACCAGCGGCGAGGTCGATTTGCCAGCCGAGCCTGTTCCTGACGGGTTGGACTGGGATCTGTGGCTGGGGCCGGCTCCGTGGCGACCGTTCAACAGCCGGTTTCATCACTACGGCCGCCCACATCGAGTGGTTCCCTGGGATTTCTGTCGTGACTTTGGCGGCGGCAACCTGACCAGCAACGCCGTCCACGCCTTCGACGTGGTTCAATGGGGTCTCGGGATGGACGACTCTGGGCCGACGGAGATCATCCCGCCGCAGGCCGGTCCGTATGCCGACCTCACGTACAAGTACGCCAATGGAGTTCTCGTGCAAGTCGTGAATCGGCGGTTGGACCGGCGTCGAAACGTGGTCCCGGACGGCTGGGACGAGATTACGTCGATTCAACCGTTCGGGGCGCTGTTTGTGGGGGAGCGGGGCTGGATTCACGTCGGCCGAAACGGGTTTCTGGAATCCTTCCCGGCGGACATCGTGACCAACTATCCGGCGCGCTACAGCCATGCCATCGCCGTGGCGGACCATCATCACAATTGGCTGGAAGCGATCCGGACGCGCCGCCGCCCTGCTTGCGATGTGGCGATCGGTTGTCGATCGACAATCGTGTCGCATTTGGGATGTATCGCCTATTGGACCGGCCGCACGCTGAAATGGGACCCAGCCGCCGAAACGTTCCCGGACGACGACGAGGCGAATCGGATGCGGCGGCGGGCGATGCGGCAGCCGTGGTCGGTCTGAACCGGAGCGGGAAGCGCGACGGGCCCGCCCGGAATCTGCGGCTGTGCCTGCGGTCCCGTCCCCGCCGCTTGGGAGAGCGATTCTCGCGGTCGGCCCGCGCAGCAGGAAGTGCCGAAACAGAGACTACCGAAATCGGCCCGGCAACAAGGGAGACGCAACAATGGGTTTCGCCGACGATCACATCAACGAGCAATCCGCGCGGGCGGAACAGACTCAGCTCGTGGCGCTGCTGCGTTCGGAGGCGCCCTACATGCAGAAGTTGGCCGCATGCAAAAGGCTGGCGGCGATCGGGGACAAAGAGGCGGTGCCCGCGCTTGCCCCGCTGCTACTCGACGAGAAACTTTCCCACGCAGCGCGGATCGCCTTGGAAGCGATTCCTGATCCGCAGGCGGGAGCTGCGTTGCGAGCTGCTTTGCCGAAACTGCAAGGGCAAGTGCTGGTCGGGGTCATCAACTCGATCGGCATGCGGCGCGACGCGGAGGCCGTCGCGGCAGTGAGCGAGTACCTGTCGGCGGAAGCGGTCAGCCAGAGCAGCCGTGAAGTGGTGGACGCGGCCGCCCGGGCCTTGGGCCGGATGGCCACGCCGACGGCGGTTCAGCGGCTCACGGAGGCTTTGAAGTCCGGCGACGAGACAGTCCGCGTGGCGGCCGGGCACGGAGGCTTGCTGGCCGCTGACACCTTGGCCGCACAAGGGAACAGCCGGCAGGCTCTGGCGCTGTACGACGCGATCCGCACGGCGGATGTCGGCCAGTCGGCCCGGCTGGCCGCCACGCGCGGAGCGATCTTGTTACGAGGCCGCGATGGATTGGCCCTGCTGGCCGCCGAGCTTCGATCGGCAGACAGGCGGCGGTTCGCGATGGCCCTTCAGGTTTCCCGCGAGCTGACCGCTCCGCAAACGACGGCCACGCTGCTGCAACAGCTTTCTCAATTGTCGCCGGCCCGGCAGGCGCTGGTGCTCGGCGTTTTGGGCGATCGTGGCGACCGGTCGGCCTGGCCTGCTCTTCGGCGAGCCGTCAGCTCGGAGCATTTGGCAGTGCGCGTGGCCGCGATCCGTGCTCTGGCGGGGCTGCAAGTTCCGACGGCGATCCCGCTTCTTTTCGAAGTGGCAAAGCAAAGTAGCGAGAAAGGGGAGTCGGAAGTCGCTAACGCGGCGCTGGCCAGTCTGACCGAAATCGATTCCGCCGAGGTCGACGCGGCTTTGGTGCGGACGTTGAGCCAGGCGGGCGGAGCGTTTCGGCTGCTTTTGATCGAGCTGGCCGGACGTCGGCGCACGACCGCCGCCTTGCCCGGTCTGCTTCGAGCGATGAACGATTCGGACCAGACCGTCCGCGCGGCCGCCCTTCGCGCGCTCGGTCAAACAATCGACGCCCATCGGCTGCATCACCTGACGGACCGGCTGCTCGCCCCAAGAGATGACCAGGACGAGGCGGCCGTCCGGCAAGCGCTGCAGACGGCGTGTTCCCGACTGCCCGACAAGCAGCGTGTGGCTCAGCAGCTCGCCGCGTGTTACGGCCGCGCCAAGCCCGCGACCAAGCGTTTCCTGCTCGATTTGCTGGGCGTAGTTGGCGGCCCAACGGCCTTGGACGTGGTCGCTCGGGCGGCTTTTGACGCCGATCCGGCGATTCAGGATACGGCCACGCGGGTCCTGGGCCAATGGATGAGTCCGGACGCGGCCCCGACCTTACTCCGTGTGGCCAAGACCTCGCCGAACAACAAGTTTCGCGTTCGGTGTCTGCGAGGCTACATCCGCTTGATTCGACAGTTCGACATTCCGGATGCGCGCCGAGTCTCGATGTGTCGGGAAGCCTTGGCCGCCGCTACGCGAGTCGATGAAAAGCGGCTTGCGCTGGCCGCGCTATCCCGCGTCGCCTCGACCGAGGCGCTCACGTTGGCCACCGAACAGTTGAAACAGCCCGCTCTGCGCGAACCCGCCAGCGAAGCAGCCCTGGTGATCGCCGAGCAGATCGTTTCCGAACATCCGGAGGCCGTCGCCGCAGCGATGCAACAGGTGCTGGAAGCCACGCGCAACGCTGACCGCTCCCAGCGGGCTCGAAAGCTGCTCGAACGGTCGCATGCTGGGGCCCGCCGATAGAAGCGATCAGCCCNNNNTTCGCTCAGCCGCCCGTGAGTCGTCGGACCAGATGGTCCTTGAACCCGTCTAGCGATTTCCACTTCGTGGCGCAACGGACCGGGCGTCCCTTCTGATCGATCACGGTGAAACCTTTGTCGGTCACTCGAAGCGGTACCTCTTCCATCGTGACCAGCTCTTCGGAATAGGCCAAGTAGACAGCGACCGTATCGAACAGCGTGCTGCTGCGCCGGTCCGGTTTGATTCGCTTCCCGGACGGATCCTGGCTCTTGGCCCAAGCTTCGTAGTTCCGCATGAGCGCCTGCACGCCCGGATCATTGCAGCGGCGCACCTTCTGGTAACGGTTCCCGGCCAAGTGCACGATGCCGCAGGTGTCCAGCGGCGTGATGGTGATCTCCCAAGGCGCGGCAAAGACCGCCTGCAGGGCCTTCGGGTCCGCGCGGACATTCCATTCCGGGCTCGGTTTCGGGCTGTTGCCGTAGCCGCGATACACGCTGCCGTGCATGCCCACGAAGCGGGCCTTCCGGGCAATCCCCGGCTCGCGCGCCAAGGCGACACGAATGTTCGGCACGGGCCCAACACAAATCAACGTGATCGGGTCCGGCGACTCCATGATCGTCTCAATCAAAGCCCCGACGCCGTCCTGATAGACTTTGCCCGGATATTGCTCCAGCGTGTAGTCGCCGATCCACGCGCTTTGCCGGCCCGGGCGATCCCCCTTCTGAGGTCCCACCGCAACCGGGATGTCGGTCCGCCCCATGACCTGAAGCATTTTGGCCAAGATTTTGGCTCGATAGATCGTGTTGTCGTGATCGGCGACTACCAGCCGAACATCCAGCTCTGGCGATTTCAGTAGCATCACCAACGCCCAGGTGTCGTCGATGTCGTTGCCGATGTCGGTGTCGAAAATGACGGGAATCTTCTTGCCGTGACGGACACGGGCCAGAAGTTCTGCGGCCGTGGCTTCGGCCGGAGGCGCCGCGTCGGCCGTCTGGCTTCCG
>JAADHY010000642.1:11418-12495 GCA_013151585.1 Planctomycetota bacterium | reverse complement strand
TCAGCGGGTTTGCCATGGTGGTGACGTTGGCGGTTCCCGCCCGAGCTTTTCTAGGGCTGAAAGACCTAATCACCCTGCGCCACCTCGAGAACATGAACAAGATCATTTTGGCGACAAGCTTGATCGTGGGCTACGCTTACGGGGTCGAGCTCTTCATGGCGTGGTACAGCCAGAATCCGAACGAGATGTTTTTGTTCCTGGCGAACCGACCCTTCGGGCCTTATGCGGCCGCTTATTGGACTATGGTGACGTGCAACGTGCTGGTGCCTCAGTTGTTGTGGTTCCGCAAATGCCGGACGACTCCGTGGATCATGGTGATCATCGCGCTTCTTGTGAACGTCGGCATGTGGATGGAGCGGTTTGTGATCATCGTCTCTTTGTCACGAGATTTCCTGCCGTCGAGCTGGGGGGCGTTTGTGCCGACGCCCATCGACGTCATCATGCTGGTGGGCAGCTTCGGGCTGTTCTTTACGCTCTTCCTGCTGTTTTGTCGCTACCTGCCGACGGTAGCCATCGCAGAGGTCAAAACGGTCTTGGATCATGAACCGCCGGCTCCTTCGCAACTCAACGCAAGCCAGGGAAATCGCAGCGGGCCGGAGACCGACGACGGCGGTGCCTTGGCCCTGGCGGGTTCGGCCCCATGACATCGCTGAGGTGATGCCCCGAAACAGCGAACAGTGACCCCCATGAACGATCAATCGACACGCAACACAGAGAATCAGATGCTCGTCGCCCTGCTCGGTGAGTTTCCTTCGCCCGAGTCGTTGCGGGAGGCGGCCGCGCGTTGTCGGGAGGAAGGCTTCGTCCGCTTCGATGCCTATTCCCCTTTTCCCATCCACGGGATTGAGCGTGCGGCGGGCATTCGGGCGACGCGCCTGCCGTGGCTGGTTTTGATTGGTGGTATCGTCGGGGGCGGGTTCGCCTTATGGCTGCAATGGTGGACCAACGCCGTTGATTACCCCCTTGTAATCAGCGGGAAGCCATTTTTCAGTTTGCCGGCGAACATTCCCGTGATTTTTGAGCTGACGGTCCTTTTCAGCGCTTTTGCCGCCTTTTTCGGCGTTCTTGCGCTGAATC
>JAADHY010000642.1:9169-11367 GCA_013151585.1 Planctomycetota bacterium | reverse complement strand
GAGCCACAACAGACGGTTTTTTCCTTGTCATCGATGCATCCGATCCGCAATTCGAGGAAGGGGGCATCCGGCAGCTTTTGAAATCTTCCGGGGCTGAATCGGTCGAGGCAGTGTACGCGCCGAACGAGCCCGTCCGGGTTCCGCGACGGCTGGCCTTCGGCACCGCGATCGTTCTGTTGCTAAGCGCCATCCCGCCGTTGGCGATCGCCATCGACCGGCTCACGCCGTCTTCCACGCCCCGCGTGCACCCCGTTCCCGACATGGATGATCAGCCGAAACTGAAAACGCAAGCGGCGACACTGCTCTTCGCCGATCGGCGAACAATGCGTGCGCCAGTGCCGGGAACGGTGCCGCAGAGCAATCTGAAAGAGGATGACCACTTTTACCGCGGACAGGTGGAGGGGAAGTTCGCCGACTCGTTCCCGGAGGAGCTTGGACCGATCACGATGGAATTGATGGAACGCGGTCGAAAGCGTTTTAACATCTATTGTGCTCCGTGCCATGGGCTGGCCGGAGACGGTGACGGCATCGTTTCGCTTCGAGCGCTCCAGCGCGAGGATTCGGCGGGATGGGTCAAACCGCTCTCGCTGCATTCGGACGTGGTCCGCGATCAGCCTGTCGGAAAGCTTTTCAACACAATCACCAATGGCGTTCGGACTATGCCGTCTTATGCTACGCAGATTTCTCCGCGCGACCGATGGGCCATCGTGTTGTACGTGAAAGCTCTGCAGCGCAGCCGAAACGGCACAATCAGCGATTTGCCTGAGGAGATGCGAAGCAGCCTACAGGCGGGCGAGGAGAAGTAGGGAAAAAACAAGCCATGCAGTCGAGCTTTTCTGGCAACCTGAGTCTGGAAGAGGAGACGCTAAGGCCGTCCAGCCCGCGCGTCCGGAATGGGCTCATCGGCGGCGGCCTCGGTCTGTTGCTGATCGCTCTGGCCATTGAACTGCTGGTTGGCGGCGGTTGGGCCAGTTTCGTGCATTCCTATTTAACGAGTCTCGCTTTCTTTGTCAGCCTCTCGGTTGGGTGCCTGTTTTTCGTCGCTCTGCAGCACGCGTGTCGGGCCGGCTGGAGCGTTGCCGTCCGGCGTGTGGCCGAGCTGCTGGCTGCCAACATCCTGGTTTTGGCTGTGGCCTTTTTGCCGATCGTGTTAACCGTTTTGGTGGGCAGCCCGTCTCTATACGGCTGGGCCGATACAGACTTCGTCACGGACAACGCACTCTTAATGGGAAAACGCGCCTATTTGAACGGACCTTTCTTCGCGGCCCGTTCGGTCGTGTACTTCGCTGTGTGGGCTTGGCTTGGTTGGCACTTCTTGACCAAGTCCTGCGAACAAGATCGATCTGGAAATCCGGAATTGACAGTGCGGATGGAGCGGATCAGCTATCCGGCCCTCTTGCTGTTCGCCGCGACAGTCACGTTCGCCGCTTTTGATTGGTTGATGTCCTTGACCCCGGAATGGTACAGCACGATTTTCGGTGTGTACTATTTCTCGGGCTCAGTGGTGGGATCGCTAGCGGCTGTAATTTTGCTGCTTTTGGGCCTTCAATGGGCGGGACATCTCCGTGAGGCGGTCACGACCGAGCATTACCATGATCTTGGGAAGTTACTGTTTGGTTTTGTCGTCTTCTGGGGCTACATCGCCTTTTCGCAGTACTTGCTAATCTGGTACGCGAACATTCCCGAGGAGACGTCGTGGTATTGGGTGCGTCAGCAGGGGCCCTGGATCGGCATCTCGCTAGCCCTGCTCTTCGGCCACCTCATTGTTCCGTTTTTCGGCTTGCTCTCCCGCGAGGCGAAACGGTGTCGGTGGTCGCTCGGCTTTTGGTCGGTATGGTTGCTCGTGTTCCACTGGCTCGATCTTTATTACCTGGTAATGCCGCACGCGGATCGGGCAGGAGTGCCTTTTCGTTTGACGGACGTTCTCTGCTGGGCGGGAATGGGACTGGTCTATTTGTTTGGGCTATTGCGAATCGCCGAGGGGCGTTCGCTGGTCGCTGTGCGGGACCCGCGATTGGCCGAGTCACTGAGTTTTGAAAACGTATGAACCGGCGCGGTTGGTAAAGGACACCGCAATGACGGACTACGAGGATATCCAGACTTCGACTATCGCTTACGTCGGCGTGGTCAGCGTGCTGGCGGTGATCGTCATCGTGTTGATTCTTGAGGTGACGTATTACAGCTATCGGAACCGGCTT
>JAADHY010000642.1:0-9161 GCA_013151585.1 Planctomycetota bacterium | reverse complement strand
GGCTGGGTTCGGTAGCCAGCCCGCCGCCGGGCGCCTCGCCTTGGAACGAGCCAACTTGGTTGCCGAGCAGCAAACTCGGCTGACCGTGCCGGAACTGATCGATCGGAAAGAGGGCGTTGTCAGGATTCCGATCGCGCGGGCCATGGATCTTGTTGTCGCTGAGCTGCGCTCGGGAAAAAAGCCTTCCCAGGTGATCGGGCCTCGGCGGGCCAAGCGATCCGCTGCTACTCGGTCCGCTCCTTCGAAGACGGCGCCGCCTCAGGGCGCTGGTGATGGGAGCGGCGAAGGTCAAACGACGAAAGGCAAAGGCGCCGCAACAAGGGAACAAGCGAGCTCTCCGAAGAAGGAGGGACAGAAGCCATGAAAAAACGCTTGCGACAATCGGCACCGACGGGCAAAGGAGTGCTTGGCCTTTTCTGGCTGGGCGCCGTCGTTCTGGCGGCTGCCGGCCCGTTGTCCGCCGCTCGGAAAGAGGCGGCGCCGAAGGAACTGCGCGAGGTGGGCGTCACGGAGCACCTCAATACGGAGCTGCCGCTAAGCCTAACCTTCCGGGATTCGCAAGGGCAACGGGTAACGCTGGGTGACTTTTTTGACAAAGAGCACCCCGTCATCTTGACGTTGAACTATTCGAGCTGCCCCATGTTGTGCAGTTTGCAGCTCACGGGACTTTTTGACGATTTGAAAAAGCTGAAGTGGAATTTGGGCAATCAGTACCGCATGATAACCGTCAGCATCGACCCGAAAGAGACGCCCGAGCGAGCCCTTTTGGCCAAAAGACGCTATTTGCGGCAATACGGACGATCCGGAGTCGCAAGCGGCTACGAGTGCCTGACCGGCTCTAACGCAGACATCAAACAGCTCGCGGACACCGTTGGCTTCCGGTATCGTTACGTCCCGGAGACCGGCGAGTACGCTCACGCGGCCGTCACAATCATTTGCACCCCTGATGGCCGAGTGTCGCGCTATCTCTACGGCGTGGAGTACGACCCGCAGACGCTGCGGCTCGCCCTGACCGAAGCGTCCGAGGGACGCATCGGCAGCACCGTCGATCAGCTCCTGTTGTTTTGCTTCCACTACGATGCGGCGGCGGGCAAGTACGGCCCTTCGGCTTTGAAGCTGATGCGATTGGGCGGCATCCTGACCGTGTTTGTCATCGGGGGCATTTTACTGGTCTACTGGCGGCGTGAGCCGAAAGTGCGAGGTAAAGCCGAGCGAATGACCGACCCGTCGGAGGAGACGTGATGACCTCGTTCCTGATCAGGCCGACCATTCTGGCGGATACGCTGCTGCGAGAAAGCGGATCGTTCTGGCTGCCGCCCTCGAGCAGTTCGACTTCCCCCGCGGTCGACCGTGTCTTCTATTTGATTTTGGGAGTCTGCTCGTTCTTTTTCTTGCTGGTGGTATCGACGGCCGTCTTGTTCGTCGTGCTTTACCGAAGGCGACCCGGCCGTGAGGCTCAGAAGACGGCGACGCACCATAATTTGCTTGAGTTGACCTGGTCGGTGATCCCGCTTTTGATCGTCATCGTCATCTTTTACGAGGGTTTCGTGGCCTACATGCAGATGCAGGCGGCGCCGCCGAATTCCTACGAAATCCTCGTCAAAGCTCAAAAGTGGAACTGGTTCTTCACCTATCCGAACGGCCATATCGACAACGACCTTCATGTGCCGGCCGGTCAGCCCGTTCGGCTGCTGCTGAGCTCGGAAGATGTGATTCACAGCCTCTCGATTCCGGCCTTTCGGGTCAAAATGGACTGCGTCCCTGGGCGCTATACCTACATCTGGTTCCAGTGCGACGACCCGGGTGTGTACGAGCTTTACTGCACGGAGTATTGCGGCGACAGCCACTCTGACATGACAGCCCGCGTCGTGGTTCATCGGCCGGGGGAATTCGAAGCGTGGCTGGAAGAGGCGGCAAACTTTCTGAAGAAGCTACCACCGGCCGAGGCCGGGAAATACCTCTTTACGCGGCGGTGCACTCAATGCCACTCGGACGACGGGACCGTCAAGACCGGTCCAACCCTGAAAGGCATTTTTGGTCAAAGGCACGCGATGGCCGATGGGGGAACAGTGTCGGTTGACGAGAACTATATCCGCGAATCGATCCTTGATCCGCAGGCGAAAGTCCGTCAGGGGTTTCAACCGGTGATGCCAACATTCAAAGGCATCCTGACGGACGACGAGATCACGTATCTCATCGAATACATCAAGACGCTCAAATGACGGGTAGTCAACGCGGCTTCCCAACAAAGACGAGGATTACCGACTTAGGTTAAGCATAAAGATGGCAACTGCAGTTACAGACGCAATCGGGCCTGAGGCTTCTCCAGCGACCGCTGGGGGGAACTACTTGACATGTGATCGAAGCGTGCGCTCGTGGGTTTTCACCCTGGACCATAAGCGGGTGGGGATCATGTTCCTGGTGACCGTGGTCATCTGCTTGGGGCTGGGCGCGCTCTTCGCGTTGCTGATTCGGACGGAATTGACGACGCCCGGGCCGACGATCATGACGGAAACGACCGCCAAGCTGGCAGCGGCCTTAAGCCTGGGCGATACGCGTATGACGCCGCAGCAGATGTACAACCGCGCCTTCACTCTGCACGGCGCCATCATGATTTTCCTGTTCGTTCTGCCAGCGATTCCATCGGCCTTGGGTAACTTCGTCCTGCCTCTGCAACTCGGGGCCAAAGATGTGGCTTTCCCGAGACTGAATCTTTTCAGCTACCACTTGTTCGTCATTGGCACCTTGTTTTTCGTTGTGACCTTGCTGATGGGGGGGATCGATACCGGCTGGACATTTTACGCGCCTTACAGCGTGGAGACGCGGACCGCCGTGACGACAGCCGTCGCCGGGGCGTTTCTGTTGGGCTTCGGTTCGATCTTTACGGGCTTGAATTTCCTAGTGACAACACACACGCTGCGACGGCAGGGGATGACCTGGTTCAAAATGCCGCTTTTTGTGTGGTCACTTTACGCGACGGCGGTGATCCAGCTTTTGGCGACGCCTGTCTTGGCGATCACGCTGCTGCTGTTAGCCGTTGAGCGGGTCTTCGGTGTCGGCATTTTTGATCCGGCGCTGGGAGGGGATCCGGTGTTGTTCCAGCACTTTTTCTGGTTCTACTCACACCCGGCTGTCTACATCATGATTTTGCCGGCCATGGGAATCGTCAGCGAAGTGATTTCGATCCACAGCCGGAAGCACATCTTCGGATACCGATTCATCGCTTACAGCAGCGTAGCGATTGCTCTGCTCGGCTTCCTGGTTTGGGGGCACCATATGGTGGTGAGCGGTCAATCGCCCTTGGCCGGAATGATCTTCAGCTTGCTGACCTTCAGTGTGGCTATTCCTTCGGCGATTAAGGTCTTCAATTGGTTAGCGACCATGTATAAAGGATCGATCGCCCTGACGACGCCGATGTGCTATTCGCTAATCTTTATCTTTCTGTTTGGTTTGGGAGGACTGACGGGGCTGTTTCTCGGAGCGTTAGCGACCGACGTGCATGTGCACGACACGGCCTTTGTCGTGGCCCATTTCCACTATCAGATGGCTGGCGGCGTGCTCATGGCGTTCCTGAGCGGCCTTCATCACTGGTGGCCGAAGATGACCGGCAGAATGTACAACGACAAGCTAGGACGATACACGGCCCTGTGGATACTGATCGGCTTCAATTTGACGTACTTCCCGCAGTTTATTCTCGGAAGCCATGGGATGCCCCGGCGGTATTTCGACTACACGAAGCTGCTGGATCACATCCCGCATTTGACGCTGTACCAGGTGATTTCGACCATTGGCGGGTACATGTTCGTGTCCGGACTGGTGATGGTGGCCGTGTACCTGATTGCCTCGCTGCGTCATGGGCGGCCGGCGCCGGCGAACCCGTGGGGAGGGGCGAGCATGGAATGGCAGACGTCCTCCCCTCCGCCGCCGCATAACTTCGACACACCGCCGCAGGTGGGCGATCCGTACGACTTCAGCAACTTGGTGTATGACGAAGAGCTTCAGGGATACGTGAGGGCAAGATGACAGCGGTTGACCTAAGCCACGACCACGGCGGGGAAGGGCACGCCCCCTGGCTGGCTCACCACTTTGACACGCCGCAACAGCAGTACGCCTCGGCTAAGCTGGGGACGTGGGTTTTCCTGCTGACGGAAGTGCTTTTTTTCGGGGGGCTTTTCTGCGCCTATGCGGTCTACCGGCATAATCATCCAGAGGTCTTCTTCGACGGCCACCACTTTCTCAGCACGCCCCTCGGAGCGACCAACACCGTGGTCCTTCTTTTCAGCAGCTTGACAATGGCTTGGGGAGTCCGCTGCGCCCAGTTGGACCAGCAACGAGGTCTGGTCACCTGTTTGTGCCTGACGCTGACCGCCGCCGCGGTCTTCCTCGGTATCAAGTACATCGAGTACAGTCAGAAATGGTCCCACCACATGGTTCCCGGTCAGGCTCGAATCATGGCCGCCCTCGGCATCGAATCCGAGCACGCCACCGACCACGTTCCGGGACAACCAGCCCCCCGAGGCTTTCGGCCTTACAAAGAGCACCTGATGGAGGTCCTGCGACACTCAGATCAGGAGCGGGGCGTTGTGATTGTTTCGGAAAAAGCCTACGAGGCCCAGTTGGAAAAGCGAATCCAGAACCTGGGTGTATTTTTTGGAATTTACTTCTCCCTGACCGGATTGCATGCCATCCACGTGATCTGCGGGATGATTGCTATCGGATGGTTGCTGCGTCGCGCCTTGGCGGGCCATTTCAGCAGCGCCTATTTCAATGCCGTTGATTGCGTAGGTCTTTACTGGCACCTGGTCGATCTTATTTGGATCTATCTGTTTCCTCTACTTTATCTAATTCACTAACTGTACGACCTATGACTGATTCAAACAGCGAAATCCAACACGAAGGTTTGGGCCATGTTGTCCCGGTGAGTACGTTGCTGGCCGTTTTTGCGGCATTGATTGTCCTGACGTACATCACCGTCTTTGTCAGTACGCTGGACGTCGGCCGGTGGAGTCTATGGGTCGCTTTGGCCGTGGCCACGGCGAAGGGCTCGCTCGTGGTGCTCTATTTCATGCACCTACGGTATGACAGTCCATTCAACGCCTTTATTTTCGCGACGGCCTTGGTGTTTCTCGGCTTGTTCTTGGGGATCGTCCTGCTGGATTCGATCGAATACCAGCCGGATATCGAGATGTTCCTTCGAAACCAGGGCTGAAACGGGCGCTTCTTTGCGGGACATTTCCACTGGACGGGGAAGGCAACGCACGAGAGCCATCAAGGCAAAGGCCGTGCCGTATTGCTGGTGATAGTCGTAGAACGGGAAATCCCACCAGGATCCGTCCTTTTCTTGGAGCGGCAACAACGTGTGAGCCATGTAGCCTTGGTAAAAAGGTCGACGTTCTTGTGGAAGCAGTTCGATGCACTTCGCCGCATAGTAATGCCCGTAATAGTAGAAGTAGGCGGCGATTTGGAACCAAGCTTCGTGGGGGATCGGCCTTTTTCGCCCAATGCTGAGCCATCCGTTGCGAGCGAAGAGGCGGCAGAGCCAGGCTTCGATGACTTCGTCGGTCACGTCCGAATCTCCCCAAAGTCGCAAGGCCAGGTTGCAGACCTGGGAGCGGCCCAGACTGCCGGCGGGCCGGTTTATGCCCCGCATCGGTCGCCATTTTAAGTACTCGCCGTACAGGTAACTGAAGTCTGGTTTGCGCTGCCTGAGCGTGGCGGCGACCGCTCGTTGGACAAGTCGTTTGGGAATCTGGGCGCCGATGCGGCGCACCTCGTCAAAGGCAACAAGAACTGTTCCGTTGACGAAGCTGATGGAGCTGCTGGCTGGATGTTTGGCGCCGACTCGGAAGTCGTAGTAACCCCAGCCGCCGTCGACTGATTCGTATCGTTCCAGAAAGCCGATCTGAGACTGGGCCAGCTCCAGAAGGCGTTTGCGGTGAGCCTCGTCTTCGCGGATGGCGTGGAGGTGAGCCAAAGCTTGCAGGGCGTAGGCGTGTCCCCATACGTTGTAAATGGCGTCGGGAGTCGCGCGCCGCAATCGAGGCAGATGTTCGAAAAGCCACTTCTCGCCGCGTAGGATGGCTTCCTGAACTTTCGGGTCATTCTGAGCCGTCTCGATCAGGGCGCAGAGACACAAAGATGTGACGGCGGTGCGAAACGCATGGTGGGCACCGGGCACGGGAGCATAAATGTTGAGCCCTTTGGTCCGATGCGCCGATCCCCAAGACCCGTTCGGGTTTTGCGCTTTCAGCAGGAAATCCACCCCTCGCTGGAGAGCTTGGCGGATTTTCTCCGGCGCCGGCGCTTGGATCGGCGGCGGCTTGGGGACCTTCCGCAGAGCAGGGGGAGGGGCGGCCGCCATCGCCGGTCCGGTACCGAGACTTCCGACCAAGCCCAGCAATGCGAGGACCAGAGTTCGAGCCACGTCGCTCATGAGGTCTCCTCCGGCTTCGTGGCCAGAATCTTATCACCCTCTCGCAGGCCGGACCGAACCTCAAATCGCTCGCCAACGGGCCGGCCTTCGATGAATCGCTTTTCGGCGGAGCCGTCCTGTTGGGGAACATAAACGTAATGCCGTCCTTCCAGCGTGTCTTCCGTGAAAACGGCGTTGGCCGGCACCGTCAGAGCGTTGGGGTTCTCGTAGGCGAGAATACGAACCGTGCAGGCCATTCCCGGCACAATGTCGTCTTGTGACTTGTCTAGAGGAACCTCGATCCGGATTTCGAACTTTCCCGAAGCGATCGGAACCCGGCTAATGGACCGAACCCGTCCCGGGAGCCGTTTTTCCGGAAAGCCGACCGGCAGGACGACGCTTTTCAGTCCTGCCTTGATCCCATCCAAGTCTGATTCCGGCACATTGGCTCGGACGAATAGCGGACGTGGCTCCACGACGGTCAAGAATACCTCTTTGGAAGCGACCTGACCGCCCGGACGCAACTTGCTTTCCAACGAGGTCACGTCAGGCCATCGTCCACGCGTCGCCTGTCCGTAGTAGACGATCCCGTCGGCGGGAGCCACGACCTCCATTGCTTTTCGATCGGCCATCAACTTCGTCAGCCGTTCTTGCGACTTCTGTTGTTCCATGGCCTGCCTCTTCAGGTCCCATTGAGCTTTCTCCAGCTTAATCGCCGCCGTCGCCTCCATTTGAGCGAAAGCGATCTCTTGCCGCTTCAGCTTCTCCTTCAGCGACTGTTCGCGGCGGGGCAGCGTGACATGGAGCGTTTGATCGTGTCGCACCTTCGCCTCTTCCACCCGAAACTCGGCCTGTTCGACCGTATCTCGCTGTCGCTTCAAAATGATCTCTTCCGTCTCCTCTGTCAGGTCATCGGCCTTGTACATCTCCTCGAGCTGTCGAAGCTCTTCCTTTTCGTATGTGAGCCAGTTCACGGCCGCCTTCAGAGACATTTCGGCGGACTTGCGAGAAAGAGGCAAATCGATTTTTAGGAAGCGGTCCAAGTCTTCTTGAGCCATTTTTCTGTTGCGGGCCGCAGCCTCGCGGTCCAAGGGGAGCGATTGCTGCAAAGCCTTGAAGTTCTCTTGTGCCTCACGATAGGCGAGTTCTCCCAGCCGCACCTGGATTTGCAATTCGGCAATGGTCTTGTCGATTTTTGACGTATCGAAAACGACCAGCCGTTCCCCTTTTTTGACAAATTTGCCGTGCGGAACGGCCGAGACCACCTCCAAACTGCTCCACTCTTTCAGGTGGACGGAAACCGGATGCATTCTTGCCGCTTCGAATAGCCCCTGCAGTTTGACCAGCTTTCGAAGCGGCTCTTTCCGGACCGTGTAGAGTTTTTTCTTGGGCGATTGAGCGCCAGCTTTCTTGGCCGGGCGTTTTGCCTCAGCAGGACGGGGTGAGGTTGGGGCGGAGTCTTCTGACTGGGCCGCTGCAAGCAGCAGACCGCTGAAGGCCGCAAACGCTAAAACCCTTATCGACGTTCTCGACATGTTGTGTCTCCCCTGAGCTTCCGGATGAATCATCGAGGGCTGATTCCTTGGACGGCATTGGGCCTCCGTCCCGAAAGCTGCTTTCAGATCATATACCAACCGCCGTTGACGCTGATGGTCTGGCCAGTGATGTATCCGTTTTGAGCCAGCAGGACGATGACCTGAGCCACCTCGTCGACGTGGCCGAAGCGACCCACCGGGATCAAATCCGCTCGGGCGTTGGGGTTGCTGCGGACCATGTCTGTTTCGACCAGCGCAGGCGCGATCGCATTGACCGTGATGCCTTCTTTGGCCAGCAAAGACGCATACGAGTGGGTCAGGCCCAGGATGCCGGCTTTCGAGGCCGCGTAATGCGGACCAACCACGCCGCCGGTCTGAGCCGCGACCGAAGAGAGGTTGATGATCCGTCCCCATGCGGCACGCCGCATCGACGGAAGCACGGCTTGGGTGACAAGGAAAACTGACTTCAAATTATTTGTCAAAACCTCGTCCCAGCTTTGTTCGGTGATCTGCGCGAGCGGCTCGGGCCGAGTGATGCCTGCGTTGTTGACAAGGATGGCGATCGGCCCGAAGGCGTCTTCGGTGTCCCGGACAAGCTGGGCAATTTGATCGGCCCTGGAGACGTCAGCCTGGAACGGCAGAGCTTGTCCGCCGCGGGCTTCGATCAGCTCGCACGTCTGCTCGGCCTGTTGCCGGTTGACCCTGTAATTGACCGCGACGGCGGCCCCCGCACCAGACAACGCGATGGCGGCGGCGCGGCCGATCCCGCGACTGGCGCCGGTCACCAACGCCACTTTGCCTTTTAAGGGCTTCGTGAGCTCGCCGTTCATGTGGTCCTCCTTTTTCAATTCCAGAGCTCGCTTCTTATGAACGGACGGGCCATTTGCTGCTTCGAGCTGGTTGCTCGAATGGTCTCCGAATCCCGATCGGCAAAGCAGAATCGCTCGGAACGCCCGCGGACCCCGCGGGCAGCAATGGTCATCGCCGCGGCCGGCTCGCGATGGCCCAGCCCAGAATGGAACATACGTCTTTGCGGCCCGCGTTGCAAGAACCGGCGGGTTTGCTGAACGGGCCGGGAATCGGTAAGCTCAGCAGCAGTTTCCTTTCCCGCGGGAAAGGCGATGGCAGGTAATCGTTTCTCAGACAGTCTCATCGAAGGCGGGCCGAAAAAATGATCGATCGGAGCGTTGTTTTGCCAGCATTGTTTGTGGGGG
>JAADHY010000700.1:6895-22356 GCA_013151585.1 Planctomycetota bacterium | reverse complement strand
CACATTGCGCAGAACCTCCTGCTGCAGGCCACGGCGCTGGGTTTGGGAGGCGTCCCGGTCGGCGCGTTTCACGAACGACAGGTGAAACGCGTTTTACAATTGGCTGAGGAATTGCGGCCGCTCTATCTGCTGCCGGTCGGGCATCCTCGTTTTCCGGCCGCGTCGTAATAGCGCCGCCAGGCGCGCCCCTGACCAAGAGGTGCTGGGCCCTACGGAACTGCCAGCCCATGAGATAGGCTTTCTCGCTCATACGGGCCACCTCTGCAGCCAGGCGCTTTTCAGGGAGTGGCCAGCCGACATCCGGCGAGCCGGACGCATCAGCGGCCGGGTACGCGCCAACCGCAACCTCTACCGGTGGGGCTTACGCTCCCCGTTCGTCACAACCAGCGATGGAGCGCACGGCGGCCAGCGCGGCGTCGATGTCGGCGTCTGTGGTGAAAACGCTCGTGCTGAACCGCACTGTCCCGCCTTGTTCGAAAGTGCCGATCGCTCGGTGCGCGCCCGGTGCACAATGCAAGCCGGCTCGCGCCTGAATACCGAAGCTCTCGTCGAGGATCGTCGCGAGATCCTGCGGCTCGAAGCCCTCCAGGGTGAAACTCACGACGCCTACACGCGGCCGATCCGGCGCCGGGGGGCCATAAAGCTCCACGCCGGGTATCGCAGCTAATCCCTCCAACAGCCGCCGAGTCAAGCGCAGTTCGTGTTCGTGGATGGCTGCGACCGTCCGGTCCATTAAGAAACTGAGCGCCGCCTCCAGCCCGCACAAAGCCGGTGCGTTGTGGTTTCCCGACTCGTATTTGTCAGGCAGATGCGCCGGCTGGCGGTCATCTTCGCTTTGCGAGCCTGTGCCCCCCTGACGCAGGCTGCGAAGCTGGTCCTCCAAACCCGGGCGGACGTAAAGCAAGCCGGTGCCGAGCGGTCCAAGCAGTCCTTTGTGGCCGGCGCACGCCAAGAGGTCGGCCGGCAAAGTTTGCAGATCGATTGGCAGATGGCCGGCCGTTTGGGCCGCATCGACCAAGAAAAAGGCTCCAACCGCATGAGCGATTTCGGCCACTTCTTCGACCGGCTGGATTGTTCCGGTCACGTTCGACGCGTGGAGCAGCGCGACCAGGCGCGTGTTGGGACGGACAGCTTGGCGAACGGCGTCTGGATCGACGCAACCGGAGCGGTCGGCGGCGACGCGCGTGACTTCCACACCGTTCCGCTCCTCTTCGTCCCGCAGCGGCCGCAGTACCGAGTTGTGTTCGACGGCCGAAGTCACGACGTGGTCGCCCGGTCGGAGCAGACCGTGGATGGCCATGTTCAGCCCGTCGGTGGCATTGAACGTGAAGATAATCCGTTCCGGACTTTCTGCACCCAACAATTGTGCCGCCAAGGTCCGACATCGATCGATGACCCGGTGCAGCTCGACCGCTTGCCGGTACGCGCTTCGGCCGACCGCCACACCGATCTGTCGATTGTAGCGATCCACGGCCTCGTAAACGGCTTCCGGTTTCGGGAAGCTGGTGGCCGCGTTATCCAAATAGATGCGTTTTGGGGAAGCATCGGTGGTCATGGTTGATTCCGGGACACGTGGAGGCCGCACCGCGTGGGCCGTGCTTCACGACTGGCGACTATTCTAGCCATTTCTGTCTGCGCAGCGCAGGTAGGGCCTGCCGTTGGCGCCTTCCCAGGCAGAACCTGGGGCGATGGAGCATCGATCGAGGCGAATAGAGCATTCGGATGATAGCACGCCGACCGGCTAGCCGCCAATCAGGTACATGGGACGTTCGGGCTGGATAAAGCGGGCCGTGTTGATCTGATGGCCTTCCCATTTGGCCGCGATGGTCTTGCGGACCGCGTCCGCGACGTCCTCGTCGGTCCCGCCGCCACGCAGGATCGCCTTGATGTCGGTCTCGTCGTGAGCAAACAGGCAGTTCCGTAGCTTGCCGTCCGCGGTCAAACGGAAGCGATTGCAACTTTCGCAAAACGGCTGACTGACCGACGCGATCAGCCCGATTCGGCCGCGACCATCCTGGAACTGGAACTCCTGCGCCGGCGTTTTCGGATCGTGGCCGTCGAGCGGAACCAGCGGCATGATCTCCCGGGTCAGCCTGTCGTAAATCTCCTGAGCGAACAGAACCCGCTCGCGTTCCCACCGGTTTTCCGCATCGAGCGGCATGAACTCGATGAACCGCACTTCGACGTCTAGCTCGCGAGCCAACCGGCCAAGCGGGACGATGTCTGCTTCGGTGAAGCCGCGCATGGCCACCGCGTTGACCTTGACAGGATCAAAACCCACCCGCTTCGCCACGCGGATGCTCTCCAGCACCCGTTCCAAGCCGCCACGGCGTGTGATTTGCCGGAACTTNCTTGTCGGCGTCGAGCGTGTCCAGGCTGATGTTGACGCGACGCAGGCCCGCCTGGAACAGCTCGTCGGCCTGCTCGCTGAGCAATAGCCCGTTGGTTGTCAGCCCCATGTCGCGGATTTCAGGAATCGCCGCCAACGCAGCTACGAGCCGATGCAGGTCCCGTCGCACCAGAGGCTCGCCGCCAGTCAGCCGTACTTTGTTCACTCCCAGCTTCACGACGATCCGCACGAACCGCTCGATCTCTTCGAAGGTCAGCAGCTCTTTGCGGTTCATGAACTGGACGTCGTCGGCGGGCATGCAATAGAAGCAGCGCACGTTGCACCGATCCGTGACGCTGATGCGCAGGTTCGTGTGCACACGGCCGAAGGAATCGACGAGCTTCTCAGGCATCGTTTTCCGCTACCTCGTTGGCGGGGCTGGGGGAAGCCAGGGACTCGGTCAAGACATCGGAGCCGTCGTCGCGCGATTCCTCTTCCATCCCCGGATGCACCCACTCGGATGTTCCGTCACTCCAGTTTTCGCGTTTCCAAATGGGGACCACCTGTTTCAGACGATCGATCAAATACTTGGCGGCCTCGAACGCCGGCTGCCGGTGAGCACTGCTGACGGCCACCGCCACGCTGACCTCACCGACCTCCATGTGTCCCAGGCGATGGACGATCGAGACGCGATCCAGCGGCCATTTTTCCCGGACTTCCGCTTCCAATTCCTTCAGTTTGGCCTGAGCCATGGGCTCGTGAGCGTCGTAGTCCAGAGCAACGGTGCGGCGTCCGCCGGTCATTTCCCGTACTGTCCCCAGGAAAAGCACGACCGCTCCCGATTGGTTCGACCGCACCGACTCGGTGACCGCCGTCACATCGATCGGCTCGCGGGTCAGCGTGATCATCTATGCCGGACCTCCGAAATTCAACCGCCGCTCACCGGCGGAAAACAAGCAATGTCATCGGACGGACGTACCGCGACCGAATCGTCAGCATATTCCGTTCCGACCGCAAAGTGCAGGTTTGCCATCAAGGGCGCCAGCCCCGGGACCTGCTGGACTAACGCGGCTTTCAGCTCCCCGATTGTGACCACTCCTTCCTCACCCGCACCGTCAATCGGCACGCACACCGTCTCCGCTCCGGCCAGATCGCGGGCCCGCGCAAAGAATCGAACATGAAACTGATGCAACGCCATTGTGGGTTCGGCTTGCAGTCGTACCGGGATTTATCGGACCGATCGGTCGGATCAGTCGGATCGGTCTGATCCGTCCGACCGGACATCCTTCCCTTCGCCGATCGGGTTTGGCATCACCCCGTACGCGGCGGCCAGCAGTTCGATCGGATGCACGATAGGCCGGTCGGTTCCTTGAGCCATCTGCGTCCGGCAAGCGCCGCACTCACTGGCAGCGGCGTCGAAGCGTCCGCCGCGCAGCTCTTCGATCAAACCCGCTCCAATTCGAAGCGATTCTTCGAACCGCTCGCTTCGCCATCCGAAGGTGCCGCCCATACCGGAGCAACCGCACTCGATTCTACGAATCCGAAGTTTCGGAATCAAGTTTAACAGATCGTACAGCGGGGTTCCGTCATTGAGGGCTTTCAGGTGACACGGAGCATGATAGACGACTTCAAGATCGAGTGGTCGGAAGTCGGTTTGTAGCTCGCCTTGCCGGTGCAACCGTTGCAGGAACTGTCCCGCTTCGACCACCTGATCGGCGATCAATTGCACGTCGGGGTGGTCCAGAAGCAGAGGATACTCGAGTTTCAAACAGAGGGCGGCCGTCGGCTCCGGACAGACGATGGGCGAGCCCTCACGAGCCAACTCAACCAGCTCACGCACATTGGTTTCAGCCAGGCGCCGAGCGGCTCGGACTTCACCCACCGAGAGTAACGTCATGCCGGAAACCACTTGGCCCGGCGGGACGTAGACCTCTTGACCGTGGTGCCGCAAAACGGCGATCAGTGCCCTAGCGACGTGCGGGGCGTGGAAATTCACGAAATAGTCGACGAACAAAACCACCGGGGGACGCCCGCCGCTGCGAGGGCGCTGGTTGTTCCCTCGACGGGCCTCCGATCGAAGGAAACTGCTGCGAGCAAATCGAGGAAACCGCCGCTGCCGCGTGATCCCCAACACTCGCTCCATCAGCCAACGCAGCGCCGGGTTGCTCACGATCCAGTTGGCCAGTCGGGGGACCATGCACGCCAGTTCGCTCATCAAGTGCGCTCGGGCCAAAACCCAGTTGGTACGGTCCAGCCCGTTGGCCGCCACGTCGGCCGCTTTCGCTTCGAGGACCAAGCGCGGAATATCGACGCCCGACGGGCATTCCAACAGACATTGCTTGCAGTTGAAGCACAGATCGGCCAGTCGTTTCAGAGACGGCGAGCCCATCAGCGCGGCCGGCAGGGCTCCGGTGGCCAGATGACGCATTGCGTTGGCCTTCGCGCGCGGACTGGCTTCCTCGATCGGGTCCACCCGGAAAAAGGGACACATCCGCTGGTCGGGCTGCAGCGTGCGGCATTGAGCGCAGCCGTTGCACTGAGCAGCCGCCCGGCCCATGTCTTCCGGCGTCCATTGCAACTGTAGCTCGATGAGGTCCGGACTGGCGACAATGGGCGGACGGAAGTGGCGTACCGTCAGGTGGGCGTCGTCGCTGATGATTTTGCCCGGATTCATCACATTCTTCGGATCGAACAGGTCTTTGACCTGTTGGAACAGCCGGTAGAGAGGCCCATACTGCGAGCGGATAAAGGCGGTACGAGCCAGCCCGTTACCGTGTTCGCCGCTGACGGTCCCGCCCACGGCGAACGCGGCCTGATAGACGTCTCGAGCCAAACTTTCATAGCGAGGCGCATCGTCAGGCGTCGGAGGGGGCAGGAACGGGCGAATGTGAATCTGACCGGCGGCGGCGTGCGCATAAAACGACGCAGTCACCCGATGCTTTTGCAGCACTTTTTGCACTCGTTGCAGAAACTCGTGAGAAGCCGCTGGCGGCACCGCGATGTCTTCGATGAACGGTAGCGGTCGGCTTTCGCCGGGCAGTTGGCTAAGCATCGGCACCACGCGCCGCGACAGCGACCAAACGAATTCCACCTCGTCGAACTCGTAAGCCTCGTACGCCACGGCAATCGAACGGTTTTGCTCGCGAGCCCGCTGCACGACCAAAGCGATTCGTCGGCGAGCCTCCCCGGTGCTGTAGCCCGTCTGTTCGACGATCAACATCGCCTCGGCCGTCTTGGGGATAATCTGTTCCCACCGCGGGTCCGATTCCCGCCCCAACGCCAGCAATCGTCGGTCCAGCAAATCGCACGCGCTGGGCTGGAGGGGGATGAGTTCCTGAGCGGTGCGTAGAGCAGCCTCCAATTGCCCGAACAGCAGCAGCACGATGCCCCGGTGCTGGGGCAGCGGAGCGGAATGAAGCACGGCTGCGGTGAAAAGCCCGAGCGTGCCTTCCGAACCGACCAGAAGCCGGGGCATGCGCAACTGACCGTCAGCCAGGACGCCGCGCAAACAGTAGCCGCTGACATTGCGCACCAAGTCCGCGGGCTGGTAGCGTTCGATAAGCGGCTCGCCCGCCTTGAGCAGATAAGCCAGTCGGCGAAGCAGGTCGCGTTTGACGGCAGCCGTTTCGTGTCCCTCGACCGTATCGGCTCCGTTTGGTGCGATGCCGTCTTGGTTGGCGTCGGAAGCCGTGGCCGGCAACGGATGTCCGGACGCATTCAGCTCGACCAGCTCGATGCCGAAGTCCACCGCATGGGCGCTGGCCAGCACCATTTCGATGCGATGCACATGATCGCGTGTCGAACCGACCCGTACCGATCGCGACCCGGCCGCATCGACCGCGAGCATGCCGCCAACGGTCGTCACGTTGGCGTTCGCCGGATCGGGCGGGAAGTAGCGACCGAACGGGCGCAGAAATGCGTTTAGTTCGTGCAACGTCGCGCCGGCTTGCACCCAGACCAAGCCGTCTTCCAGCAGTTCCATCTGCCGCATGTGCCGAGTGAAATCGACGATCAGGCCGCTGCCCAAAGCTCCGCCCGCCACTTGCGACCCGGCGCCGCGCGGCGTCAGCGGGATGCCCGCGTCCGCCGCGTATCCCACCAACGCAACCACGTCGTCTGGATCGCGTGGGAAGACCACGCCAATCGGCTCAATCTGATAAAGACTGGCATCGGTCGAGTACAGCGCGACCGTGAGCGCATCGCAGCGGACCTCGCCCCGCAACAGGCCGGTCAAGTCCTCTCGGATTCGTCGACGCTGCTCGTCCACTCGGATTCCGCTTGCTGTTGTCCCTACGCCTTGATATGTGCCACCCGTTGCAGAACGCGCGCCAGCCCCCCCGGGCCGGGTCGCACTTGCCGAGTGCGACCCGCTTATCCGCACAAACTCGCGTGCGACCTCGGATGTCCCCCATGCCAGACCCGGCCGGTGGCGCCCACCTCGTCGTGGCCGAATTGACGCGTCACCATCTTTCTGCGCCGGAATCCGCGCATTGTGCGCACCTTTTTTCGGTCCGGCGGCGATCCTCGTCGGAACGCAAGGCGCTAGCCCGCGGTCCTCCGCCGATGGACCAGCGACGAGACCGGAGGCTCGCACCGACACCGTTCACTTTGGCCTCGACGTGATGCTGCGTCAGAAAAACGTGGCCGCAGCCCCGCCCGATGCGATCTCGCCGCCGTCCGATGGGGTAAACCTCGGTCGGGCGAACCAATGCTCTCCAGCAGGCAACGCGGACTCACGTCAAAGGCGGCAACTCGTATCCCTTGCGACGCGGCCGGACCATGTAGGACGACTGGTTCGCCTCCGGACAATTCGTGAACCGCTCCGTCTTCGGGTCCCACTTCAGCACCTCGCCCACCCGGCCGACCTCTCGAGCGATGTTGACCAGGTAACACAAGGTCGTGGACCGCTGGCCGTACTCGATGTCGGCGTTGCATTTCTCGCGGGTCTTGATGCAGTCGACCCAGTTTTCGATATGGTACTGCGTCTCCAATTTCGTGATCGGACCGGGGTTGTCGGGCGAATCGGCCAGCTCTTTCGGATTTCTGGCGATCTTGTTCCGGTTGATCTCGATCTTGCCTTTCTCCCCGATGAAGATCGCGCCGAGGCCCGGCCCCCAGTCGCCGTCCAAATGCAACCGCAGTTCCGTGCCGTTGGCGTACCGCATCCGGACTTTGGCCCGAGGGCCGACCACCGGCTTCGCCAAGCGAATCAAATAGTCGAGCCGTGTCAGGTCGATTTCTTCCTTGGGAACTTCCGACTTGCCCGATGGGAGATTGCGCACCGGTTCTTCCAACACGACTTCCACCGGACCGGTTTCGTCCGTACCCAGGGCCCGCTGAATCTGGTCGTAGCTGTGTGTGCCCCAGCCGGTTACGCCGAAACACCGTCCGCCTCCGTCGTAAGCCCACCATCGCGCCCAACCGCGATGCAGTGAACGGTGATAGGGACGGAACTCCGCCTGATTGGTCCAAATGTCCCACCAATCTTTGCGGCCGCCTTTGGGCATGGGTTGCTCTGGTTGCGGCGTCCAGTGGTCTGGCCCGACAAAGTTCGGTGCCAGCACGACTTTGACCTTGCCGATCGCGCCGTTTTTCACCAGATCGCTCGCCCAGTTGTTGATCGGCATCGATCGTTGCTGCGTGCCCACCTGAGTGACTCGGTTGTACCGTCGAGCGGCGTCGACCATGTAGCGGCCTTCGGTGATCGTCAGACACATCGGCTTTTCGATGTAAACGTCCAAGCCCGCCTGCATCGCCTGGATGACGATCCAAGCCCGGGCGTGCGTGGTGGTTTCCACCATCACGCCGTCCAGTTTTTCTTTGTCGAACATTTTGTGGAAGTCGTCGTACGTGTTCCACTTCTGGCCTTTCCCGACGGCCGCAATGAAGGCGTCGCACAACGGTGCAAAGCAGTCGCAAATGGAAACGACACGCAGAGCTGGGACCTGCAGGCACGTCTTGGCGATGTCCCTCGCTCGGCCTCCCAACCCGATGATGCCCACATTCACCCGCTCGTTCGCTCCCGGTCGCTTACCGTCCCCGAGCACATGCGCCGGGATGATAGACGGAGCCGCGAAGGCCGCCGCTCCCGCGCCCAGGACTTGTCGCCGAGTCCATCGATTTCGCGTTTTCCGCGTCATCAGTCCGTCTCCTCTGGTTGAGAATTTGGTGTCGATCGGTGACGAAATACCCGCCCCCAACGGAGGAACCGTCGTTTGTCCGAAGCCGACTCATTAGCCCGGACGGCCATCTGCCCCGGCCGAACCGTCCGAAGCCCGGGCGGACAACACTCATCGGGAAGGGCAGAAGCCAATCCCATCGTTGGACGGCCACCGAACTTGGCCAAGTTTCGGTCGAGCGTCGCAGTTCTTGTCCATCCTTTCACGCCAAAAGGCTGGCAACTTCGGCCGCACCAGAAGTCAGCCGACTTCCGCTCCCGCTGCAGGTTCGACGACAACGAACCGCAGCTTATTCGTGCAGAGTCCTTGTTGGCTGGTTGATTGTAGCACGAGTTTCCCGCCGCTTGCTATGCAAACTCGCCAAATCATCGGGCTGTGCCCGTCGCGAAAGACACCACACACGCTCACGCCCCCACGCACGGATCGCTTCGAGGTCGACTTCCGCTATGCCGGGGCGAGAACCTACAATTCTTCGGTTCCGGTCACTGCCCGCAGATGGATGATCCAGACAGCCGCTCGACGAATTCGCTCTGCATCCGAAACGCTGCGGCCACGCCAGGCCCCCGGCTGGCGAAGACCAAATCTCACAAAAAACTCCGGACGCACACAGGGATGGCGCTTTCTGAGGTTGATCAATCCGTTGCGCTGAATTCACGTCATCCAGCCGCCGCGCGAGCGAAAGCCGAGGCGACGGATCGGCCGGCGGTCGGCGTGCGCCACCTGATGGATTTTCTGGTGTGCTTGGCGCTGTGGGTCATTGTCGTACGCGGTTTCGGAATCGAGGGATATATCATTTCGACCGGTTCGATGGCGCCGCACCTTTTGGGATATCACAAGCGGGTCGTCTGTCCGAGCTGTCAAAAGGTGTTTGCCGTAGGAGTGCCGCCGGGCAGCTCTCCCAGCGAGCTGCGGCGAGCGACCTGTCCGAACTGCGGGCAACGATGGATCGACATCTCGAAAGTCCCGATCAATGCCGGGGATCAACTTCTCGTGCACAAGAATGCCTACACTTTTCGCCCCCCGAGGCGGTGGGACATGGTCGTGTTTCGAAACCCCGAGCAGCCGACCCAGGCCTACGTGAAACGAGTGGTCGGTCTGCCGGGCGAACGAGTGCAGATCGTCGCCGGCGACGTGGTGATCAACGGCCACGTCCAGCGAAAAAACTTGATCCAGCAGCGGGCGACGCGGATTCTGGTTTACGATGACACGTATCGGCCAGCGGCGGCGTCCGATTGGCAGCCTCGTTGGAATCCGGACTCGGGCTGGCGAGCCGTCTCGGGCGGCTTCGAAACTCGGCCGGAGGGCCGTCGGTCCGGTCGAACCGGGGCGGCCACCTTCCGCTGGCTGTCGTACCGGCACTGGGTTCGGTCGGGCGGCGTGCACCCGACGGCCGTAACCGTGCGGCCTTGGCCGGCGGAGGTCGTCGCGGCAGCGGATGCCCTGGCCTTTGGTGGCCCCAGCCACGCGGCGGGCGAGATCGACGCGACCGCGCAACAAATCCGTTGTCGTGGCGTGCTCACGCGGTCGGCTCGCCGTTGGTTCCTGTCGCTGTCGGATGCCCCGCACTGGCGTCGAGCGGTGGAACAGCTTGAGCGGGAATCTCATCTGGCTCCTATCACCGATGCATATGCTTATGACGGGCCGGCCGGACAGACCGGTGTTAATCTGGTCCGCGACCTCATGATCGCCGCGCAGGTCACGGTTCATAGCGGCCAAGGCCAATTGGTGTTTCGGATGCTCGACGGCCGACACGTGTACGACGCCGTGCTCGGGTTTCAGTCAGGGATGCTCCGCGTCTTTGTTGACGGAAAAGAACGGGCCGTGGCTGAACGACGGCTGCCGGCAATCGCATTCGACCGGCCCTGGCTCGTCGAGATGTCGACGTTCGATCGCCAGATCGTTTTCGCCATCGACGGGCGCGAAGTGCTGAGCTACGTTCCGGACGACACCGAGGCCGCGACGGCTGATGGGGCCCTCGAGACGGCCCCGACGTATCGGAATCCGCGTTTCGCCCTGTCGCGACCGGTGCACATCGCGGCGAAAGGTCTGGCCGTTCGGATCGAGCGGCTGCGGTTGTACCGAGATGTCTATTACACAGCGGGCGAGTCGCGCCGGGCCGTGGATCGGCCGTACCAGCTCGGCCCCGATCAGTACTTTTTCCTCGGAGACAACAGCCCCGTATCGCTCGATAGTCGCAGTTGGTCCAATGCGCGGGTCACCCGCCAGATGTTCGTGGGAAAACCCCTGGTTTTGCACTTGCCCTCTCGCCCAGCGAAAATTCGGATCGGCCGCTACGTGGGGCACATCCGCATTCCCGATTTCACGCGGATTCGCTATATTCGCTGATCTGAAACTTTCAACGTGAAAACGACGGACAGCGTAAGAAAAACAGACGCTTGACGCACAACGCGTTTTCCCGAGACAAGTAGGAAGAGCCAGCCGCCCTTTTTGGGGCGGTTTTCGGAGATTTCCGGTGACGAAGAAGAAACGGCAGCCTTCTGCGGCCACGGCTCGGACCAAGCCGGCCGGTCAGTCGTCCGGCCGTGGTGATCGCCGTGGGACCGCTCCCGACCAGCGCACGAATCAACCGACGCCCAAGGAGGGATTGCGCGAAACGATCGAGTCGATCGTAATCGCTTTTGTTTTGGCTTTTTTGTTCCGCGCATTCGAAGCTGAGGCGTTCGTCATTCCCACCGGCTCGATGGCGCCGACTCTTTACGGCCGTCACAAAGACGTCACGTGCGAGAAGTGCGGTTATTCGTTCGCAGTCGGAGCCAGCGACGAGGTGGATGAGCTGGAATATCTCATCACGCGGATCAACACGGCTTTGTGTCCTAATTGCCGGTACGAGAACGCTGTGCGCGAACTTCCGGTTTTCAAAGGCGACCGAATTCTCGTCACGAAGTTCACCTATGAGTTCAGTCGGCCCCGGCGCTGGGACGTGGCCGTGTTCAAATACCCCGAAGAGCCCAAAACGAACTACATCAAGCGGATCGTCGGGTTGCCGGGCGAGAGTCATTAAGCGCGGTGACCTGTACCGTCGGCGAGATGACGGCCGGCTCGAGATTCTGCGTAAGGAAGACCCCAACAAACAAGATCGACTTCAGCTTCCGGTGTATGACAACGACTATTCCGAGACGGAGCTGTTCCAGAAAGGCTGGCCGCGACGGTGGGTCCCGGTGGAGAGGGTGAGCGAAAAAGTCGGCTTGGGTCAGCCGACGGCTGGCCCGGTCGTCGCTGGCTGGCGAGAAACGGCAACCGGTTGGACGCCCGATGACGAGGACCACGCATTCCAATTGAGAGGCGGCTTCCGACGGACGGCTGCACTGGCTCCGCTACCGCCACATCGTGCCAACTCCTCGGGTCTGGGAAGCGTTCAGCTCGGGCGTTGATCCGCAGTTCGAGCCCTCGCTCCTCGAACAAATGCGGCCGGAACTGATCACCGATCTGTGCGCTTACAACGCTTACACCGGAGGCCACAGCGGGCAACTCTATCGCGACTGCTACTGGGTGGGCGACCTGACGGTCTCTTGTCGCGTGAAGGTGCAACGGGTCCAGCCGGATTCGGAACTTGTGCTGGAGCTGAACGAAGGCTGCCGAGCGTACCGGTGTCGTATCGACCTGAACAGCGGCGAAGCGAGGCTCTCCGTCCGGACATGCTTCGGCCGGGACGTGGACGACGAACAGACGTTGGCGTCGGCGAAAACAAAAGTGCGCGGACCAGGACGGTACCGTCTGCGGTTTGCCAATGTCGACAACCGGCTCTGTCTTTGGGTCAATCGATCGCTCGTCTCGTTCGGCTCGGCGGCCGAATACGAACTGCCGGAAACGGAGTATCCGGGTCCGCAAGAGGAGGACTTGATCCCAGTTGGCATCGCAGCCAAGAACACGCAGCTCGTGGTCGACGATCTGCTGATCCGACGCGACATCTACTATCGCAGCGAGCAGATCATCGACGTCGATGCCGAAGGCTTTCTCAACGCCCGATACGAATCGGCCAATCAGCCGGAGCTGCGGCAACTGTTGCACGACCCGCAGGCGTGGTGGGAGGCTTACCGGGTGGGCATGCAGACGGCCGAGTTTCAGTTGGGCGAAGACGAATACTTGGTTTTGGGCGACAACAGCCCGCGGAGCAAAGATAGCCGTCTGTGGGCCAACACGCGGCATGCACGCCACCGGTACGCCGTCCCGGCTTCCGCCTTGGTCGGCAAAGCCTTTTTCGTGTACTGGCCGCACGGCAAACCGTTTTTGCGAGGCGGTCGCGGATTCCCGATCACCTATCACAAGGCCTACGGCCCATATTCGGTCGAAAAGACGAACTATCCGAACTTGCGCGTACCATTCTATCCGCAGATTTTCCGGATGCGCCGGATTCGCTGACCGAAGGCCGGCGTAAGGTCAGTCCTTTGCAAATGATAGGGAGGAACCGGAACGAAGGCCGTTCGAACAATTGTCACGGAGGACTCGGACGATGGTCATTCTGGAATGCGTGGGCTTGGTGAAGGACTATCCCGGCAAACGAGCCGTCGACAGCTTCAATGTGGAGCGGGGCGAGATCGTCGGATTGCTGGGTCCCAACGGGGCGGGCAAAACGACCACGTTCCGTATGGCCTGCGGCCTGATCCCGGTCACCGAGGGGCGCGTCTTTCTCAACGGCGTCGACGTCACCGAATGGCCCATGTATAAGCGGGCTCAGCACGGTCTCGGTTACTTGCCCCAAGACGACAGCATCTTCCGCAAGCTGACGGTCGAGCAGAACATGATGGCCATCTTGGAGTTCTTGCCGATGAGCCGTAAGGAACGGCGGCATCTGACCGACTCACTGCTCGATCAGTTCGGTCTGCTCGATAAACGTCGCCAGCAGGCCTCGACCCTCTCGGGCGGCGAACGCCGACGGCTGGAAGTAGCTCGCTGCCTAGCGACCGATCCGAAGTTGATTCTGCTGGACGAACCGTTCACTGGCATCGACCCGGTGACGATTCACAGCATCCAGGACATCATCGTCGAGCTGCGGAACCGCGGCATCGCGATTCTGCTGACCGACCACCGCGAGCGGGAAACGCTGACGATCACCGATCGCAGCTACATCATCTGCGCGGGGAAAGTGCTGGTCAGCGGCGACGCCGAAACGGTGCTGAGCAACCCGGAAGCCCAGGCCCAATACTTCGGCCGCCGCTTTGATGCCCACTCGATCCTGGAGGGCAAAGAAGCGTTCTCGGCCGAACAGGTCGACCCGTCTGTCCCCGACGGCGGTGCGACTTCGCCCTCCGACCCCGCCGACAACGCGGCGTAGCAACACGGGCTCTTCCACCAAATTTCACAATCGGAACGACAGCCACCACAAAAGGGCTAGGATCACCGCCATAAACAGAATGATCCGGACGAAGCACGAAATAGCATGCCGGATGATCCGCGACGGCAGCTCGTAGCGGCTGGCACTGTAGACCAAACTGACGACCAGCGCCAGTGGGAAAAGGTACCAAGTCATGTTGGTGGTGGCGAGCAGCGATGTCACTGGGTTTTTCCTCCCACGGGTTCGGCAGCTCCGGAGCCGCTGCCGGCTTTCTCGGCGTCTGGCGTCTTTTGCGAAGGCTTGCCGGGGGGGCCGTCGTCGGAATCGGTCTCTTTCTCCTTTTTCTCCTCTTCCTTTTCGTCCCCGTAACCATAGGCGGGGCCTTCCAGCGCATCCCAGATGGCCAGCAAGTTCAGCAGCCCGGCAATCCAGGTTAGAATCTGAGCCAGCTCGACGAACTTTCCGAGTTGCCGGTGCAAGTCTTGCTTGGCCGGTTCTTCCAGCGGCACCTCGAACCAGTTCCAAAACGGCCGAGGGACGGTGCCTTCCAGGTACCCGGCGCTCGACTGAAAAGCCGAATTTTCGTCGACCACCTCGCACCTGATATACCGCCTGTCGCTGACAAAGACGGTTGGCAGATCAGAGTCGGTTTGACCGTCCAGCAAGTCTGCCGGAATCCCCTCGCTGGCGTACAATCGCGGACTGATTTCGACAGGGCCGGACAACTGCAGCACCACATCCGTTTGTCCGGCCACAGTGCCAGTGAAAACGCCGCGAACCTCGTCGCCAAACTCGCCCGGCACCGGCTGCAGTTGAATCCGCCCTTGAGCGGGGCCGGCGGCGAGCGAAGTCATCCTACCCGTCTCTGTCGGCACGAAACGTCCGCGGAAGGACGCATCGATCGTCTCCTCCAGCTCGGAAAGTCGTCCGGACCCGCGTCGCCCGAAATGCCCTTCCTGCGGCCCGTACCGCCACGACTGAATTAGCGCGGGCAAAGCCGGCAGCCCCACGCAAACCTGTGACAAGTAACCGACCGTCTTGTTTCCCCGCTCCCAGCGGAAATACACGATCTTCCATCGGCCCAGATGCATCCCCCAAAAGAACGTCGTCAGGATGCACACCGAATAGATCGCGCCTTTGAACCATCGGCGCTGGTAGAAGTGGCCCAGTCCCGGCACCAAAAACGCCAGCACCGCCGCCAGGTAGCGGTTTTTCAGGTCCACGCGATCGGTCGTCATCATGTCCGAGGCTTTTCGGTTTGTTTCCAGATTGTTCCGAGCCCATCTTTCGGCAACCGTCCCAACCGGCTGAAATTCTATGCCCTTCGCCGTCGCCGCACCAGCCCAACACGTCACACGATGCCTCTTGCGGCTGCGAAACCGCCGGCGCTTGACCGGCCGTCTTCCGCAAACGTACACTCCAAACAGGGACAGACCTTCCTTCGATTCTCATTCCACTGAGATTGCCTCTCGAAAGGAGCCGGGCACGCCGCGCGGCGAACGGCCAATGCGGCGGCTCGGGATTCTGTTCCGGATCGTGACGGTGTTCCGACACGCTACCCCATTCAAGTAAAGCGGCGACTGATGCGAGTCCTCGTCACGGGGGCAACCGGTTATATCGGCGGGCGCCTGGTGCCTCGGCTGTTACAGGCCGGGCACAC
>JAADHY010000700.1:0-6873 GCA_013151585.1 Planctomycetota bacterium | reverse complement strand
CGCGATCCCCGTCGAATCGCGGGCCGCCCGTGGGCTACCCGGGTCGAGGTTCACCGGGGCGACCTGCTCAAACCGGAAACTCTCACCGGACTGGCCGACAACATCGACGCCGCCTACTACTTGGTTCACTCGATGCACAGCGGCGTCGATTTTGCCCGACGAGACCGCATTGCGGCCACGAACTTCTGTGCGGTGGCGGAGAAAGTGGGGCATGTCATCTACTTGGGCGGACTGCTACCGAAACCAGAGCGGCTGGCGTCGAAGCACCTGCGCACGCGGGCCGAAACCGGCCGCCTGCTCGCCTCGCGTTTGCGCACGACCGAATTGCGGGCCGGCCCGATCATCGGGTCTGGGTCCGCGTCTTTCGAGATGATTCGGTATTTGGTCGAGCGGTTGCCGATCATGATCGGACCGAGCTGGCTGAAAAACGTCGTGCAGCCGATCGCGGTCCGTGATGTGCTTTCCTACCTGGTCGCGTGCCTGGACGCCGGCCCCAGCGGCATCATCGAGATCGGAACCGAGCCGCAAACCTACAAACACATGATGGAGGTTTACGCGGAAGAGCGGGCCTTGAGGCGGCTGATTATCACCGCGCCGCCAGTGATCCCGGCCTGGTTGGGGGCTCGGTGGATCGGTTTGGTCACGCCGATCACCAACGAGCTGGCCGTGCCGCTGGTCGAAAGCATGATGTATCCGCTGCGGGTCAGCGACGACCGGGCTCGGACGTTGTTCCCCCACATTCAGCCGATCACCTACGAGCGCGCCGTGCATCTGGCATTGCTGCGGATCCGCGAGCAAGCGGTCGAGACGCGCTGGACCGGGGCGCTGGCCACCGACGACCCGACTTACGAGTATTGCGACCAGCGTGGGCTTGTGCGCGAGGTCCGCTCCCTGCATGTACCGGCTCCGCCGGAAACGGTTTTCCGCGTCTTCACCGGGCTGGGAGGCGAGCGAGGCTGGCTAACGTGGAATTGGGCTTGGCGCATTCGAGGCATCATCGACCGATTGTGCGGTGGCCCGGGCTTGGGCCGCGGACGGCGCGATCCGGAAGAGCTTCTGCCGGGCGAGGTCGTCGATTTCTGGCGCGTCGAAGAAATCCGCAATCCCAGCCTGCTGCGGCTGAGAGCCGAGGCGAAGTTGCCTGGCTTGGGATGGCTTCAGTGGGAAACCGCGCCTGAACGCGACGGAACCCGGCTTGTTCAAACGGCGGCGTTCGTACCGCGGGGCTTGACGGGAGCCGTGTATTGGTACAGTCTTTATCCGTTTCATCGTCTGATTTTTACGGACCTGATCCGCGCGATCGGCGAAGAGGCCGTGCGCCTGCACCGACAGACCGTCGAGCAAGCGGAGCAATCGTTGCCCGAATCCGTGTAACGCAGGACCTTCCGACGAGAACGAGCCGGCCAGACGGGCGAGGCAGAACATGGCGGAACGGGTCATCGTCATCACCGGGGCGGCGGGCTTTTTGGGATCGGCGGCGACTGTCGCGCTGGCGCGGTCGCACACAGTCATCGGCATCGACCGACGGGAGCCGTCTTTGCGGCTCCGACACGCCGCTCCGGACGTCCTCTGGCATCGGCTGGACATCGCTGACGGCGAGGCTCTCCGAGGGGCCTTCCGCCGGGCTCGCACCGACCACGGGCACATCGACGCCGTTTTGCATCTGGCCGCGTACTACCATTTCGGCTCAGATTGGCGGCCCGAGTACCAGCGGACGAATGTTCGAGGTACCGCCTCTGTGCTGGAAGCTTCGATGGAAACCGCCGTTGGCCGGCTGATCTTCGCCAGCAGCATCGCGGCAACTCGACCGGCTCCGCCGGGCCAATTCGTCGATGAACGCACTCCGGCCGCGTGCGAGACGCCATACGGACGGTCCAAGGCGATGGGAGAGCGAATGTTGAAGGAAGCGGCCGGTCGGCAGCCCGTTGTCATCCTGCGAATCGGCGGTGTGTTCACCGACTGGTGTGAGCTTCCGCCGCTTTACAGTGTGCTTCGCATTTGGGCCGGGCCGCCACCGCTGAATCGCGTACTGGTCGGCTCCGGACGAACCGGCTTCCCGTTCATCCACCGCGCGGATTGGGTGCGAATGGTCGAAGCGTGTATCGATCGCTGCGACCAGCTTGACCGGTACGAAGTCTTGTTGGCGTCGCAGCATGGTGCCGTTCTCCATGACGAACTGTTTGCTGCGGTGCATCAGGCCGGTGCGGGCCAAGAGCGTGCGAAAACGCCTCGGCCGATCCATCTTCCCGTGGCTGCCGGCCGACTGGCGCTGGGCATCAAACTCTTCCTAGGCGTGCTGACGGCCGACATTCCGTGCGAACGTCCATGGATGCTTCGTTACACGGACCGTCCTTGGATCGCCGACACTACTCGCACGCGAGAAAAACTGGATTGGGACTGTCGCCCGGAACTGAACGTCCTGGCTCGTCTGCCGGTCTTGCTCGACCGCTATCGTCGCGACCGCCGACGCTGGGAATCTCGCAACCGTCTGCGAAATGCCTTGCGCTATCAGTACCTTCCGGATTTCTGTGAACCGGAGGCGGGAACTCCGGGGAGCGGGAATGAGCGCTCGTCCTGAACGGAGCGGTGGACTCAGCGGTGAGCCGGCGTTGGTGACAGAACCAATGGCCTCGCGGCCACGTTCCGCCAAGTTTTGGGCAAAGGACGAAACAGTCGCAGCCGTCGCTCCCTGTAGTGATCGCGCTGTGGAGGGACGCCAAACGGACGCCTCCCGGCGGAAATTTTCCCGATTCGCCTTGTTTTTGGCTGGCCGGCATGTGAGCATGGAAGTGAGCGGCGGTGAGCGTGGGGAAGCCTTCGGGGTGGCTGGCCGTCGCTACATCAACAACCGGATTTTTACAAAGGCGAGTGCCGCCAATGCTTGTGGTTGCTGGTGAGGTTCTGCCGAACAACGTTCTGAGCTACCTGGCGTTCCGGGTCACTTTCCTAGAGACGCTGGAACGACTGGCCTTGGCGCGGCAGGTCGGGGACGAAGACGAAGAGGAAGAGTTCGGATTCCTGACGGAAGTGCCTTTCCTGAGTGCCGTTCCGCCTCATGTGCAGTTGGACTTGCTAGCCGAAACCTGGCGCAAGCACAGCGTGCGTCGTCGAGTCTCGGCCACGTTGTTGGACGAGGCGGTCGTTTATGCCGTTTGCGAAACGGCCGCGCACATTGCCCGCGGCTGGTCGAACGGTGCATGGGCTGCGGTCCGCGGGCGGGCCAGTTCGTGGCGGACGAGTACCTCTCGACAGCACTGCGCAACTTGCACTTGAGCCTACCGAGTGAAGGCGATTTCCTGCTGATCAGCCAGTTCGAAGACATGCCGCCATCGGAAGCCCGACGGCTTAAGCAAGAACTTCGGCTCGACGAGAAGCGGTTGCAACCCCTTTTCGATGCTCTGGGCCGATGGAACATCTCCTCCGACTTCCTCCGCAATCTTCGGGGGCTTTTTTCCGATCGCGAAATCGCTCGTACGGCTGTGATTCTCGGGTTGCAGCCTATTCAAAGCTGAAGCGGGCGTTGTATCACCGCCTCCCCGCCGGCTCGTGGGGCTGTCTTGCTGGCTCCGTTCGCGACGATTCGCTCCGCAGGCGAGCAAGATCCGACCTGACGCAAACATCAAGAACATCAAGTTCAGAACGGCAGAACGGCCGTCCCAGTGAGGCTGCAAAATGCCGAAAAAAACGATGACCAGACGGAAAAAAGCGGCTGCGACGAGGCAGTCCCGGCTGAAAAAAGCCACCAAGAAAAAGGCACGGAAGAAAACCGCCGCGACGAAGAAAACGACTTCTCCGAAAAAAAACGCGACGACAAAGCGGACGACAAAAAAGAAAACGGTCGGCCCAGCCGGTACCAAAGCGGACTCCTCGAAGGCGAAACCCGAGACGACGAAGTCGGCGAAGGCCACGAAGGCAACGAGACAAAAAGCCGCCTCCAAAACAAAGTCTTCGCGGGCGGCCAAGGCCATCTCTTTGGGCCGTCCGCGGATCTCGGCGGACGCCCGGCTCGACGAACTCTTTTTGCGGGACTATGAGGCTCGCCAGATCTTCGACTTTCTGAAAGTCACGACGGTGCGCGAGTTGGAGGCCTACACACCAGACGAGATCATCCAGCGGCTCACCGAGCCGATCGCGCAAACCGTTCAGCGAATCCGAAAAGTGCTGGCCATGCACAACCGCAGCCTTGCCGGCGATCGGGCCTTTGCCTATGACTTTAAGCAATCGTTGAAACGGTGAAGGCCAGTCGGCTGGGACCACTTGCCCCAGTCCGCACGTTCCGGCCGCAACCTGGCTCGTCGTGGGGCGACCGTACTCCCCGTCGGACCGGTTCCTCTTTATTGTGGGGCAGCCGTCCGATAGTTCCGTCATCTGGACCGAGGGTTTCCCTGACTCCGCGGATTCCGCGAAGGATCGGCTCGCTGGTTCAATCGCAATCAGCGACACGCGGGCCACCGCTTGGGCCGATCGGGATTCCCAGCCGCCGATCGCCACGCAAAACAGCCCGCACGCGGCACAGTGACGGAAAAAACACCGAAGAATCCGAGCCAATCGGAAGGTTCCTGAGCCACTCCTCCCAAGGAGGTATGATGCATCGCCAAGTTGCTGACTTAAATGTCCGTTCCAACATCCCGCTTCCGCCGCCGGCGTTGATGTTACACGAGATCCCGCGGTCGGAGGCTCAAGAGGAATTTGTCGCCGAGGCTCGCGACGCCATCCGTCGGATTTTACGGCACGAGGACGAGCGGCTCCTCTTGATTCTCGGACCGTGCTCCATCCACGATGTCCGAGCGGGCCGAGACTACGCGGAAAGGCTCCGTTCGCTGGCCGAGCGGGTTCGCGATCGGGTCTTGATCGTCATGCGATGCTATTTCGAAAAGCCGCGGACCATGATCGGCTGGAAAGGTCTCATCATGGACCCCGGTCTTGACGGTTCGAACAATATCCCCGAAGGTCTGCGGCTGGCGCGGCGGTTCTTGCGCGAAGTGATCGACTTGGGCGTCCCAACCGCCACGGAATTGCTCGATCCGATCACGCCCCAGTATGTGGCGGACCTGATCTGCTGGTCGGCCATCGGGGCGCGGACGACCGAGTCTCAAACGCATCGTCAAATGGCGTCCGGGCTCTCGATGCCGCTGGGGTTCAAGAACGCCACGTCGGGACACATCGAGCCGGCCATTCACGCCATTCAGGCTGCTCGCATTCCGCAGACCTTCCTGGGCATCAGCGGCGACGGCGTCGCGTCAGCCGTCTCCACGACGGGCAACCCCGACTGTCATCTGGTGCTTCGCGGCGGCGCGAGCGGCCCCAACTATTCGGCGAAACACGTCGCGGAGGCCGAACGAAAACTCGAAGAGGCGGGGTTGGAAAAAAGCATCTTGATCGACTGTAGCCACGGCAACAGTGGCAAGGATCACACCCGCCAGCCGGACATCCTGCGGGATATCGTCGCCCAGCGAAAAGCGGGCACGACATCCATCATCGGAGCCATGATCGAAAGCAATCTCCGGGAAGGCAAGCAGCCGTTTCCCAATCCGGACGGACCGTTGCAATACGGTGTCTCGATCACCGACGCGTGCATCGGCTGGGAGCAGACGGAGCGGCTCGTTCTCGAGGTGGCCGAGCATCTGACCATACCGGTCCGTCTGTAAGGACGATGGTGTCACTCCGGCCATCGCCTGTTGATTGGGCGAGTGCGAAGATGGAGCGCGGTTTCGAAGCAGAAGCCTCACCATGTCGTTAATCAATCCTGTGATTCTGTACGGAGCGGTCCTGGCCATCGTGCCGATCGTTCTGCATCTGCTGCTGCGGTCCAAGCCGAAGAAGTTGGTGTTTCCCGCCTTGCGCTTGATCGACGCACGGCGTCGGCAAAACGTGCGGCGGCTTCGACTAAAGCACTTGTGGCTGCTGGTCTTGCGCATCGCTCTTCTTCTGCTTCTGGTGCTGGCGTTGGCTCGGCCGTCGCTTCCCGCCGCCAACTATTCGCTGACCCCTCGAGAATGGGGGACCGTGGCTGCCATTGCCGCGGTGGTGGGCGGAGCTTATTTCGCGATGCTTCGAAATTGGAAGCGACAGGGGCTGCCCCGACACACATTGGTTTACCGCCGAGCGTTTTTGCGCGGTGGGGCGGGCTTGGCCGCGGCCGTCTTGTTGGCCCTGTTTGTGGCGTGGCCGTACCAAAGGCGAATTGCAGCCGAGATTTCTTCGCCGCTGCCGCAAGTGGCCGAGCAGCTCCCGGTAGCCGCCGTCTTCCTATTTGACACCAGCCTCAGCATGGAGTATCAGCACGAGAGCAAGACCCGATTGGAGGTGGCTCAGACGATCGCCGTCGAGCACCTGAACCGACTGCCCAGCCGGAGCCGCATCGCCGTCGCCGACACGTCTTCCGGAAATCCGATCCTCTTTCAAGCCGACTTGGCCAGCGCGCAATCCCGCATCGAAGGGTTAAGAACCAGCGCCGTTTCGCAACCTTTAGACGACCGCTTGCTGGCCGCGTTCGACTTGCAGCAACAGGACCGAAGCCGCACCTTGCAGTCGCAGCGGGCTGAGGCGGGAGGTCGCGACGCCTATGTCCGCGAAATCTACGTCTTCACTGATCTGGCTTGTACCGGCTGGCGCACCGGCGATTCTCCCGCGCTGAAAGAAGCCCTCGATCGCAACAAGTGGGTGAGTCTGTATCTGATCGATGTCGGCGTACCATCGCCGGTCAATATCGGATTACGTCGGTTGCGGTTGTCGGACGAATCCCTTCCGCGCGGCGGAAAGCTGTATGTCGAAACCCACGTGACTGCGATCGGCGTCGGTGATAAAAGCGGCGGACGGGAAGACCCCTCCGGCGGTGCGCTTCCCGCGAGCCGTTCCGGGAAACCGGCGGCG